>JAGLUM010000361.1 GCA_023134755.1 Fidelibacterota bacterium
TCGACTTCTTAACTTTTTCTCGCAACAAATAGCAAATTTCATGCATTAAAACATTGTAATTTGATGATTTTTCTCCGTATACTTTATGTTGAATATTAAAGGAGCTAAATGAAATTTACACCTGAAAAATGCCGTATTCCCGATATAGCAATGAAGCCATTTATTGATGTTGATGAACTGCATGATTTTCTTGATCGTCCAAAACCGACCACGAAACAGGTGCAGGATATTATTCAAAAATCTCTGAATAAAAAACGGCTGTCCCTTGCGGAAACAGCAGACCTGATCAATGCGGATGACCCGGAGCTGATTGAACAGATAAAAGCCGGTGCACAAACATTAAAAAGACGTGTCTACGGTAATCGTATTGTTTTGTTTGCTCCATTATATATCGGAAATAAGTGTGTAAATAATTGTAAATATTGTGGGTTTCGGACATCCAATAAAGATCAGATCCGCACTACCCTGATGGATAAACAGATTATTCAGGAAGTAGAAGCTCTTGAAGAAAATGGACAAAAACGGCTTATCCTGGTTTACGGCGAACACCCTGAATACGATGCCGATTTTATGGCACATACCGTAAAAACTGTTTATGCCGTAAAAAAAGGATCCGGAGAAATCCGCCGGGTTAATATCAATGCGGCACCTCTTGATATTGAAGGTTTTAAAACTGTCAAGAAGTCTGGTATCGGCACTTATCAAGTCTTTCAGGAGACCTACCATCCCGAGACCTATAAACACTATCACCCCTCGGGTCCGAAAAGCGATTTCAACTGGCGCTTGACATCACTAGACCGTGCTATGGAAGGCGGTATTGACGACTTGGGCATCGGCGCGCTGTTTGGGTTATACGACTGGCGGTACGAGGTATTGGCAATGGTACGGCATGCTAATCATTTTGAAGCAGTATACAATATTGGTCCTCATACCATCTCGTTCCCACGTATCAAGGCGGCAGCCGGCACAGATGTCGATCAAAAATATCTGGTCAGCGATGAAGACTTTATCCGTCTGATCGCTATTTTACGTCTGGCCGTGCCCTACACTGGGATGATTCTAACCGCTCGCGAACCGGCTAGCATCCGAAAGGAAGTTCTAACTTTTGGTGTTTCCCAAATTGATGGGGGTACAAAACTGGAGCTGGGTTCCTATTCCGAAGATCAATTTGATTCCCAAAATCTAAATCGCGAGCAATTTGAGATCAACGATTCACGTTCTCTGAATGAGATCATTGACGAACTGCTTGATCAGGGATATCTCCCCTCGTTTTGTACCGGATGTTACCGCGTTGGCCGTACCGGTGAACATTTTATGGAATTTTCCGTACCCGGTTTTATAAAACGTTATTGCACGCCAAACGCCATTCTGACCCTTTCAGAATACCTTTTGGATTACGCGCCGGATAAGACGGCCGAAAAAGGCTGGGAAGTCATTGAGGATAATTTGCATAAAATAAATAATACCGCAGCGGAAACGGAGACCCGTAAACGCCTTGAACGGATTAAAAATGGCGAACGGGATTTATTCTTTTAACTTTTTTTTATGTGATTTTTATTTTATATTTTCAGCGAAAAAATATCTTGAGGAGATTTAATATGAAACATTCTCGTTTGTTTACATTTATGCTGGTTCTGATTGTTGCATTTGTCTTTTTTGGATGCCAATCACAGGAGTTGACATCTGCAAAAGTATATCTTCAACAAAAAGATTATCCAAAGGCAGAGTACAATTTTTTAACCGCATTGGATACTGAACCTGAAAATCCTGAAATTCCGTATTTACTTGCTGTGGAGATCTACGGCAATAAAAACAGCGGCTTACTTGATCATATCAAAGCAAAAAAATATATGGAAATGACGATTAAGCGCGATCCGAATTATTTAACGGAATATGTGAATAGTTTCCGTAATCAACTTTATGGAAATACCTTTAATGCCGCTGTAAACAGTTATAATAAAGTTATCCGGAGTGAAACAGAAGACCGTGACGCGGATTTAGCAAATGCTCTGAAATATTTTGACTTGTCCGCGCAACTTCATCCCAAAGACGCTAAGGCTCCCATTCAAATTGCCCTTATTCACAGTGAATTGAATAATGACAACGAAACGGCGCTTGCATATCTTAGTAAAGCTATTGAACGCGCTCCCCAAAATAGTGACTTAAAAGCTGAAACAGCACGTATCATGGCAAAAGAGAACCGTATGGATGAAGCCATGGTAATGTTTGATGAAGCACTGGAATCTGATCCGGAAAATATAGCTATTGGCCTGCGTTACGCACAATTTCTTTATGAACAGGAAATGTTCGAGAAAAGTGCGGAAATTTATAACAATTTGATCGTGCTTGAACCCGGAAATAAAGACCTTTATTTTAACCTTGGCCTAACCTACTTACGGCTTGGGGATATTGAAGCATCTAAAGATCAGTTCGAAATTGTGGTTGCGTTGGATTCGGAAGACACTCAGGCCATCGCTATGATCGGACAGGTCTATTTTGACTTAAAAGACTATACTACCGCTGAAATGTATTTCCGTCAATTACTGGAAATAGAACCGGAAAATCCGGATTACCTCAAACGTCTTGGGGTTACCTTAACTCAACAGGGCTATGTGGAAGAAGGACTCGAATATTATAACCGTGGACGGGAGCTCGAAGGCGGAAATTAATTCCATTTTTATTCTAAATCATTAAACCCCTGAAGAATCTTCAGGGGTTTTTTAATTTTTGAGATATTGTTTTTGAAACAATTTCCTTGTAAGTTCGTATTATAAATTATTAATGAGGTGCTTATATGAAAAAAATATTTTTATTTCTGTTCGCGGGCATTTTATTATCCGGCTGTTATACCACCCTCTACCCCCCTATAAGCCAGAATATGGAAGGAGTGGAGGCTGTCCCGGATTCTACAAGGCAAATTATCATAAACAATTATTATGAAACTACCGAATATTATCAGGTCCCGCATTACTGGCGCTATAATAGGTTCCGGAGTACTTACATATGGGATCCTTTCTATTATGATTACAGCTATTATTACTGGGAACCGTATTATTGGTACGGAAATTATTATTATTACAATCCACGCAGCCATTATTGGTTCTATTATTACCCCTATTACTATGGCGGCTACTATGGCGGCGGAACAGGGAACAATGGTAACAATGATCAGGAACGTATCCGAAAACCGGGTTACCATACCCTGATGAATACACCCAGCGGAAGCGCACCCTATGTTTCTGTAGGTCCTGATGATGCCCGCATCAGCAAGCCGGGTAAAAAGACCGGTATTGATATTAATTCCGGTATTAGCGCCAGATCCGAATATGATTCTTCCCCAAAAATTGAATCGGTAGGAAAACGCTCAAGTACCGATAACAATACCAGCATCAAGAAAACCACTTCAAATTCCTCTTATAAACCCTCTTCCACCACCAGCAGCAGTAAAAAACAATCATCAACATCTTCTTCCACGAAAAAATCAAGTTATCGTTCTTCCTCTTCATCCTCCCCTTCATCGTCCTCCAGTACAAAATCCAAATCTTCTTCTACTTCCAGTTCAAGCAGTAAAAATTCCAACAGTGAATCGTCATCCTCATCAAATAAAAAAAGTAAATAATTGGATATTGCCATGAAAAAACTATTTCTATTATTTGTGATAATTTCTTTCACTTTTATTTATGCTCAGGAACTCGTGGATGTTATTGCTCCTTTACACTCCTACGAGTTTGATGACAATCATTTTAACAGCACGTATAATTACGATTATCCCATTCGTGCTTCCGCGCTCAACACGGGTAACCCCCTCGGAACGGCTATCGGGCAAGCAACCGTAGCTTCCGGGCAGATGATCCCGGAGTTCAATGTCAATCCTGCCAATTTGGCCATGACGAAATATAATATTGTGCAGGTTTCCGGATTATTTAATCAATATAACGGAGTAAATCATAACAGTCTGTCAGGTGTTTCCTACATCGTTTCCGTTCCGGCATACCGCGGCAGCATGACATTTGGTGCCGGTGTAAACCGCGAAAAAGATTATAATTTATATTATCAAAATGATGATATTCTCCAGCGTACGACAGGCGGCCTTTATAACTGGCGTTTTGTCGGGGCGTTTGAAGTGCAAAAAGATATCTTTTTGGGCGGAGAATTCTCCATGTTAAGCGGAAGCCGGAATAATGATATAACATTTAAAAATGCTCCTATAGATGAAACACAGGGTTATATTGAAGATAATAAATACTTCGGTGTCAGTGGCAAGATCGGGCTGAATTATCATGCATTTCCGGTTATTAATATCGGTATATCCATTGATCTGCCGACCTTGCTTGGCGTAGATTATTCTCTTCGGGATTATTCAACTACCTTGGGAACTGTTGATTATTCTATAATATCACCGGCAGTCCTGCGGACAGGTTTTGCGGTAACACTGAAAATCATTGATTTTTATTACAGTTTTGATTACGCAAACTGGCAAAATATGACAATCAGCAGCTCTGATCTGCTGCAAAGCCATCAGGATGAACTTAATCGTGAAATTGTCAATAATTTTACAATAACTCTATCTCACCATTTGGGTATGGCAGTGCATGTTCCCATGATCCCGCTGCATTTTTACTTTGGCTATCAGTACCTGCCAGATGTATATCTTGGACTAAACAACTTCAGCGCCGGAAATCTTATTCCGCATGAACTTGCCGACCGTTTCCGCTCCTCTTTCAGCTGGGGCGCCAGTTTCTTCCTCAAACAGGGTATCAGCCTGACTGCTTCTTTTGAGACCTATCATGTCTATTATGATGGCGTAGAAGAAAAACCAAAAAATACCAATCTGTCTCTCGCTTATTTCTTTTAATGAATTAAGAAATACATATACGACAAACGCCCGTTCAAGCGGGCGTTTTTTTTGATTTCAATATATTTTATTTTATTGATCCACGACTGAATCTTTTCGACCTCCCCTTTGTCCCCTCCTTGCCAATGAGGGGAAATTGCTCTTTTACCAATTTCCTGTTTCATTTTTATTAAGCGAAAAATATTTGTGTCTTTCCTCTTTCTCCCCTCCTAAATTAGGAGGGGGTTAGGGGGAGGTCATTATCAACGTATGAATATAATTCAGGAAAATATCGTAATTGAAATTCGCACAAGAAAAGTATTGCCTTTCCCGTACAAAATTGAGACCCTGATCCGCCAGCTGGCGGACAGGGTGACGCGAGGAGGAGGTAGGCAGGATGACGCCGTGGGTGAGTGTTCGGGCTGATAGTTTGGGGGTGTTCAGGGTAAACTCGACTGAATCTCTTCGACCTCCCCAACCCCTCCAGAGGAGGGGCTCTTTGAAGCCTCTCCTTTGGGGAGGTTTGGAGGGGTTTCTTCCTTCCGGTATTTTTTAAAATCCTTCATTCTCAAGATTATTCATAAATATTTTCTTTATCTTCTCAAATTTCTTGAATTAAAGCATCCTGAATCGAGTTCGGGGCAGGCTGGGGCTATCCATTGAATAGTCAAATAATCCCCCCCCCCATTTCCACAATTAAGCCAATAAAAAGCATAAAAAAAGCCGGTTAAACCGGCTCTTTTACTTTTCCATTTAAATTTATTTTGCAGAAGATGGTGTCTGCTTCTTTTTGTTATTCGTTACTAATTTCCTGATGTCACGATATTTAATATCCGAAAAGAAATTTAATAATATTACACCTACGAGGGCAGGGAGCAGCACATTGACAAAAAAGATAAACAGAGCGCTCCCGATAGCCACTTCCGAAGGGATCCCAAAGGGCTGTAAGGCAATGTTTGCGGCACCTTCCCGGAAACCGAGTCCGGCAAACGAAACAGGGACAGATGCTATACCCACTATAAAAAAACAAACCTTCCCCTGATCAATCCATGAAATACCATAGGAGCGGAGAATAAGCCAATATTGTGAAATAAATGCAATATAGGTCAGGATGGTAAGAGATACATTTGTAATGGCAATTTTTAAATACGGGACATGTTCCGGGATATAATCTTTGAAATTCGTATTTTTTTTAAATAGGCGGTAAATCAAAAATAAAATAATAAAGATCACACAAAACCCCAGCATATACCACATATCCGGATAAAGCAGATATGTGCTGATGCCAAAAAAGAAAAACATCGTACCGGTTGCAAAAAAGATGTCGATCAAAAAGGTATAGATACGCTGTTTTGTGGTTCCGGGCAGTAAAAAGGTTTTTCCTACTTCCCCGATACTGGCAGGCAGAATTAAACGAAAGGTAAACCCGGAAAAATGAGAAATAAGTGCCTGCTTCAAAGTAAACGGCGGCATCAGTTGACGGGCAGAATAGAAAAACCGAAGACCCTGTCCGGTTAAATTCAACAGTCCCAGAACAAAAACACCCAGGATAACGCCGAGGGGAATAGAACGATAAAACATAAACAATTCTTTAATATGTATCTGTCGAAACAGCCACCAGAAGAGGGCGGCGCTAATAGAAATTTTCAATAACATCGATAGAATTTTTTTCATATATCCTCTGATATTGTTTTCTTATATGTGGACCCTTTCCAGGTAAATGTACCAAATGTGCCGTACAATCCAATCCAAATAATAAATAGAGCGTGGAATATTTCCATAAAAAATAAATGTTTAAATTTATAGGGAATTTTAAATTTTTTCAAGGTGATGCCCATATAAAAGAAATCACAACATGCTTTGATAAGCAGCAGTCCGACCCAGTAAGGCAGAACCATCACATCCCAAAAAGCAAGCAGTGGCAATAAAATAACAGCGAGATAATAAAAAAATACGGTCAAACCCAAAATCATGACCGGTACGGTTGCCTTCATAACATGTGAAGCCCAGCGTATCCGCTGATTGATCACACCTTTGATACTATCTTCCGGCACCAGTCGTACTACAGACTCCGGATGCGCGTTGAATACCACATCATAGTTTTGACGCTGTGCTTCATAGATAATATCGGAATCATCGCCGGTTACAACATGGTTTTTTAGTGCCTTATTATGCTGAAACAAGTCCTTGCGATACATCATGTTGTTGCCATTGGCCGTGATCGCAAAACCATTGACCATGGCACCGGCAAGCACCACATTGTGAGATAGATTTTCCAGGGTCTGCATAGATTGCCACGTTTCTTCAAATTTGGAATTATAAGAATCTTTACTGAATAGCGATATTCCTGTAGCAGCACCCAGTTTATCATTGCACAATGACCCATAAGATCGAAGCCAGCCCGGTTTATGAGATGCATCCGCATCGGTAGCAACGATATATTCGGT
>JAGLUM010000362.1 GCA_023134755.1 Fidelibacterota bacterium
TGCAAGCACTTATCGTATTCGATGCAAGTTTCAGATTTTCTTTAGTAAATGAAAATAGCCTGATCGTATTTATTTATTCGGTTTGAATCTGAAGTATATTCAATTCAAATAGGTGCTATCAAATACGTAAACGATATAAAATTTTGGTTGTCGGGGTGAGAGGATTTGAACCTCCGACCTCTTCGTCCCGAACGAAGCGCGCTACCGGGCTGCGCCACATCCCGTTTTGAAATTATATTTCAAAAGCGAGGAAATATAAGAAAAAACACCCTGCATACACAAGGTGATTTTTTGTTTTCTTTATAGGAAAGTACTTCGGGTTATGTATAATATTTATTCTAAGGTTGTACTAAAGATTTCAGCAACCCTCAGATACCCCTCAGCTTTATCGGCATCATATTTTTTATATGCGCGGTACGCAAGATAATACCCCTGAGAAATGCGCGCTGAATCGATTTTCGTCAACTCATAGGAAACGCCCTGAAGTTCAGGAATAAGTATTTTACGTCCGATGATCAGTAAATCCGGAGTTTGGATCGTCTCAACATTTTTTCGGTAGATATTAGGCCACAAGGAGGGTCTGAAATAATAATGTTTTGCAAGCCCCCAAAGAGTATTTCCGGGTTTGATAATATGGATAAGGTTTTGTTCAGCATTGGAAATGGGTTTTATATCAGATTTCTCTTCCTCATAAGGAATAACCTTTATATCCATTTTTTCAGGTTTAGGCGCCTCAATGAATACATCTTCGCTTTCATCATGCACAGTGATTGTCTCAATAATGGCGGGTGTTGTTACTATAATAGCAGCTGTTGTTTCAGTGACCGTGCCGTGTTCTTTGTTTACCCAGAATGCCAGACGCTCAAAAGAATCAAATTTTGCAGGCACCACATACAGAGCCACAATAATAAGAATAATTAAAAATAGCGGAAGGAGCCAGCGCCAAACTGATTTTTTCTTTTTTTCTTCAAAAACAAAGGTCGGCATCATCTTTTTATCGTTTTTTGGAGGTGGGGGAGGTGTCACAGTTTTTTTTATTTCGGGCTCATTGCTTATATCACCAAAGACCATAGATTCTTTTTTTTCTACGGAACTATCTTTTATTTCTTCAATGGAAGATGGCGCCGGTTTATCGGGTCTTTTTTTCTTTATTTTTTTGGATTTTAATTTCGCATATCTACTGTTTACCTTGTCCCGCAATGGCTTTTCGGGTTTAAAAACCACTTTTTTATGTGCTTCTATCAGGGACGTTTTTCCGGTTTTTGGATTAACCGTCTCTCTCTCTGCAACATCATGAAGCTTAAATATCCCCAGTCCTTTAATATTTACATGTTCGTCTTTTCGGAGACCCTCTTGTATGGTTATATATACATCCTTGATAAATTGCTTTGAAAATGCTTTTGTCCGCCCTGTTGATGCCGAAAATTCATCAACAAGCTGTTGAAATGTAATTTTTGGAGCCATATCTTTAATCCTTATTTAAGGTCTTCTTTTAATTGCATGGCCGGGGTAAAGGACAATAATAACTTTTTAGGGAGTATAACGTACTCTTTGGTAGCAGGGTTGAAGGATTGCCGGCTATTTTTTTCTTTTATATTAAATGAACCAAATTGCGGAATAACAATACCCGTCTCATTTACGAAATAGGACTGCATAATAGCTGTCAAGGCTTCATATAGATCTTTACTCTCGGTTTTGGAAATTTCAGATTTTTCAGATAAATGTTGAATTAAATCTGATGTATTCATAACTGCTCCTAATAGATTAACCTTAAAAAATATTGGATTAAGCATACAAATGCAAGAAAAACAATAGAAAATAACGAATTCAGCATACTGGCATATTCTAAGCAAATTATCTTGATTGTTATAAATATTATCTCAACATTACCACATGATAAACAGCATAAAAAATTTAACCTATGACGAGATGCAAAAATGGGCGATCCAAAAAGGTCTGAAGCCTTTTGTGGGGCGGCAGATATTTGAATGGCTATTCAGTAAAAATGTAGAATCAATAGATTCCATGCGCAATATTGCTAAAAACATTCGAAATATAATTGAAAAAGAAGGCCCTCTTTCCCTTCTAGAACTTAAAAAACATGAAGTAAATGAAGACGACAGCACAGAAAAGTTTTTATTTAGCTGTCTTGATGGAAATGCCATTGAGAGTGTTTTAATAAGATCTGCCGGCAGAAATACGGTATGTGTTAGTTCGCAGATCGGCTGTGCTATGGGGTGTACGTTCTGTCGCACCGCGGATATGGGTATATTGCGTGATCTGAGTTCCGGAGAAATTGTTGAGCAAGTTATCCAAATTACCCGTTTAACCCATGAACGTGTAACGAATGTAGTGTTTATGGGCATGGGAGAACCATTCAACAATTATCAGGAAGTTATAAAAGCTGCAACAGTACTCAATCATGAAAAGGGGCTCAATATCGGTGCACGGCACATAACGATTTCAACTGCGGGCATTGTACCACGTATCAGGGAGTTTTCTCATCTGCCGTATCAATTTAAATTGGCAATTTCATTGAATGTCGCGAACGATGAAAAAAGGAATGAACTCATGCCGATTAATCGGCGTTATTCTCTTAGGGAGCTATTGGAAACGGCAAAATACTATACTGATATAACCAATAAACTTATTACTTTTGAGTATGTTCTTATTAGTGGT
>JAGLUM010000363.1 GCA_023134755.1 Fidelibacterota bacterium
CCAAGCCGGTGCAGAAATCGCAGTATTAATTGATGATGTGGGATATGAAATGGAAGTATCGTATCGCCAGTCGATACCGGGTGATAATTGCTGGCATACGTATAGTGTTTTTCTGGACTCTGCGGAAATGTGGGAAAATTATTCAAACGGAAATGGAAGTATCGATGCAGATTATGTTACCTTGGATGCCTTGCTGTTCTATGCTCCTAATCAATCGCAGGACCGGATATTCTATTTGGATGCTTTGCAATCCATATCCTCCTTTGAGTCTGCTTTGCCGAACATCATAGCGCATTCTGAACAATATCACCTATTTCCGAATTATCCCAATCCTTTTAATGCGCATACGGTGCTTCGATATCAGCTCTCCGTTCAGGGCGAGGTGAGCATCTCCGTCTATAATATTAGTGGACAGCATATCAGCACTTTAGTAGATGGACAACATACTGCAGGAAAATATACTGTCGATTGGAACAGCAAAGCGCAATCCAGCGGAATGTATATTGCCGTCATGTATATTAACGGCGTGCCGCATGCGTCTCAAAAGTTGATGTTGCTAAAGTAGTATTCATATTTCATATCTATATAGTAAGAAACGGTCGTGACCGTTTCCTGCATTATCGCTATTTAAAATATAAAGGTGAATAAAACGTATTGATCTATTTAATAAATAAAACTACCCGCTCGTCAGAGACAGACATGGAAGTAAATGCTCCCAGAGCATTTTCTATATTGATACGAAAATCATTGATCGAAGGATAACGGATCAATCCGGTAGTCATGGACATCTGTTTTAGACTGCTGTAATCGAGGAATGAATTCGAATAAGCGACAACTGTGACAGTTAATTCCAGAGTATCGATATCGGAATATTCGCTATATAATATCCCATAAAATCGATCCGGATTAAAGATTGGATCATAGCGGCTGGTATCATATTTCCAAAACGGCTCACGGACTTCTTCGCTTTCAAAAATATAGGTCCAATCATAATATGGACTGCGTATATGATGCCGGAATGTTACATTGTATGCACCGCTGATATTGCTCCATGCAATACTGTCCGATGGATTTGATAATGAAATGATTACCGTATCCTGCACATCATGATTCCATGTGACAGGTGGCAGAGCAAGCTCTGTCGCTGTTGCGGTTCCAAACTCCTCAGTTACAACATACAGATCATATTCTCCGCCGACATTAATAGTGACAGTAGTATCTTCCAACCGGTAAATACCCTGTATTTTTTCAACAAAATGAATGGAGTCCGCACCATGAATAAAATATACTTCAGCATTATTTACCGCATAAGAAGTATCAATATAAAAGGTCTGATACGTGATAGTATCACCGGACGAGGGATTATAAAATTCATGATAAATAATACTGTCTATTTCATAGCGGTCCGGTTCGCCATAACCGGTGGTATGATATACACACACATAGTTTAAATCCGAATCAGCAGCCGAAACATTCGCATAAATATTTAAATACGGCTCGTGGTAGATGTACACTTCTTCAATAGGCACATCACAGGCAATCATGAATATCATGATCATGATCAGGGTAATATTTTGTATATACTTCATTAGAATGAAAACTCCACACCAAATGTAGGTATTATCGGAAACATGCCAATCGGCCGGCGATAGATGACAGAGGTATTTGTTTCCGGATCATATTCTTCATCCTCATCTTCGTAAAGATAGAAAAAGACATTCCTATGATTGGTTACATTGATAATATGAAAGTAATAGGTTGCTTTCTGTTTAAATAGTTTGCTCCGGTAGTTGATTCCCACATCCCAGCGGAAATAGGGCGGATAACGTTCCCCATTCCGTTCACCATAAATCTCCATACGTTGGATCCAGCCGGAAAGAGGATCTGTATAATGAAAGTTTCCGTAAATCTGTGAATAGGGGTTTCCTGTGCTCCAAACAAGGGAACTGCTAAAATACCAGCGCTTATCTATATCATACTGGGCAACAACATTCAAATTATGGGTACGGTCATATTTGGGCGGATACCACCCCCCTGCTTCACTTTCGCGTTTCATAGTACTCGCAAAAGAATAACCGATCCAGCCAGTTAGATTGCCAGTGGTTTTTTTTGCAAGAAATTCAATGCCGTACGAATATCCCTCTGCATCGATAAACGACATCAGGCTGGTACCGCCGATATCTTCATCCATCGTCACCAAGTGATCATAATCTTTATAATATCCTTCGAGTGTAAATTGGATATTGTCATGCCAGTATTCTATTCCCACGTTATAGTGAGTTGCCATACTGGGTTCCTGGTCATGCTGAGTTGGGAACCACAGATCAATAAAACGGATCATTTCATTTTCAAAATTTGCGGTTTGCAAAAACTGATATACCGTTCCCCCGGCTAATGTGAAGGCCAGTTTATCCGTTACAAGATATTTGGCTTTGATGCGATAATCCGGATACCATTTTGATTTATTTTCATAACGGGTTATACGAATCCCCGGTTGTATAATGAACAGGGGTGATGGTCTGTATTTTTCCTGAAAATAAAACCCCCATTCTCGTGATTGGTTGGCACTGTCCAGCAGGGAAAGTTCGTTCAAATCTGCGCCAAGACTGAAATCAATATTTTTATGGAAGGCTCCGAATTTCATGGTGTGTTTTTTGTTAAGAAGCCATGTCATATCAAGGCCTTCAGACCAATCAGTAATATAATCATATATGCCTATGCTCATGTTGTTGATGACATCTACAGAATCATCTTCGTCATAATATTCGTTTTTTAACAGGAGATCCACATTGAAATGAAAGTGGCTGCGTGCCACAAAGAATTTAGCGATCAGATCAGGTCTGATCAGCCAGCGATGTTTCAAGCTGGTTGTGTTATTACCCCAAGTCCAGTCTAAACCGTAATATTCAAGATCATAACCGGGTTTACCGGGTTCACCCTCCAGATATTCTTCTTTAAACCACAACACGTCGTTGCCGTAAAAACCGCTTAATGTGGTGCGGTGTTTATCGTTAATATCCACATTTACCTTTGCCTGAAAATCGTAAAAATAATACGGAAAGCTGACAGTGATAGGGTATTGCGCAAATAAATTTATTCCCTGACGTACGCCCTCCCAAATAGCATCAAAATAGGTCCGCCGTCCCGAGATCATAAACGAACCATGTGGAATGGGTCCTTCAAATAATAATTTGGTCGATAGAAGGGAGATATTTCCGCTGCCGTGAAATTCCTCGGAATTTCCCTCACGGTTTTTAATATCCAGTACCGAACTCATGCGCCCACCGTATTCTGCCGGAAATCCCCCGGCTATAAATTCGGCTTCCTTGATCGCATCAGTATTGAAAGTGGAAAAAATTCCACCGAAATGGTAGGGATTGTAGACCGTGATCCCATCCAACAAGATCAGGTTCTGGTCAGGCGATCCTCCGCGCACATAAAGGGCGCTGGAAAAGTCTCCGCCTGTGGTTACACTCGGCAGCATCTGCAGGGCACGGAACAAATCAGCTTCCACAAGTACCGGAACTGTACGCAGCTGGGCTTGGGTCAAGGTAATACTACTGATCTTAATATCCTGCTTGAATTTTGCACGTTCAGCGGTTACAATAACTTCTTCCATCTCAATATCTACAGGAATAAGGTCAAAATGGAGCTTGACCCGGGCACTGGATGCCACATTTATCAGACGTTTCTCGACCTTGTGCCCAATCATGGATACAACCAAGGTATAGGTACCTTCCGGTACATCTAAAATTATGTAATATCCGTCCGTGTTCGATACCGCACCCAGCGAGGTATTTTCTAAAAAAACATTGGCATAATGAATCGGTTCACCGTCTTCTATATTGCTGATGAATCCCGAAACAGTACCTGGGGCAGCCAATAATTGACCTATAAGTAGGATCCCAACAATGATAATACCGATTTTTTTCACATTATTTCCTGAATTTCGATGAAAAGTAATATAATGAAAATGTTGTAAAAAGGAAGCTTTTTAATTATTTTAGTCGCGTATTGCAAAGGTGAAGTATGAAAAATTTTATATTCATTATCTCTGTGATAATGATGATCTTCAGTTTTAGTTCCTGTACCAATCCAGTTAATGACGTTGACGAGACCGAACTGCACACCTATGGGCTGTTCCCTTCGGATAATAATACCTTTACGATATTTGCTTCGAAATCTAAATATATCTCTGATTCCTATGATTATATTGATTCTTTGCTGTTTATTAAAATTGATAGTACTGGCAATAAATTGGGACAGTATGGGTTTTCAATTCCTTTCCGTCCGTATATTCAGCAAGTATTTTTACTAAACAATGGAAATATCATGATTTTCGGGAATATCAGTTCTTATTATAGTTCAGGTTCTATTTTTGAAGCTTCACTAACTGGCGCGGTTCTATGGGAGTTTGAAGTACCAAACGGAATATATGGGGCAAGTCCTTCTCGGGACGGAAATGTATTTTTGTTTGGCGGTCAATATAATAATGATCAATATGAATCCAATTATCAGGATCTGTTGTGTACGAAAATGTCAAGATCCGGAGACACACTTTGGACAAAAATATTGGACATAAGTTTACGCGAAAATTTTACTACCGGTATTCCTACGGCTGATAACGGGTGTATTGCCTTGGGTACGGTATGGGTTGAAGACCGTTCCACTGACATGTTTGCCACCCGATTCACAGAAACCGGGGATACCATGTGGACCGGTAGTTATGGCGGAGACCGCTATGATAACCTGAATTTCGCAACGGAACTCTCGGATGGTTCATATCTGCTAACGGGGGAACTGAATCTGTATGATTCTACTAATGCGGACTGGAATTTCTCCACTGGACAGCAGGTGTACCTGATAAAGGTTACTGCCAACGGCGAAACGGAATGGACCCGTGCAATCGGCAATAGCCTGCGTGAACACCCCAACGCCATTATCGAGGTCTCCGACGGCGGCTTTATTTTACTGGGTACCCGGGATCAAAGCTTTGCGTATTTATTTGACGAAACCATAGGCTGGATCAATAAGATCAGTTCCAACGGGGATATCCTCTGGGAGCAGGAATTTGAATCCATATTGCCTTCCGGAGTTTATGAAATATCCACAGG
>JAGLUM010000364.1 GCA_023134755.1 Fidelibacterota bacterium
ACCGCAGTACGATCCATGTCGGCAGCGGCTGGATTTCTGATAATTTGCGCGTGGATATCGGTTTAGCGATTTATGAAAATATGTACCATTATGATGACCTCTTCCCTGTTGAAGATGAAATGCGGGAAAGCCTGGATAAGGTAAAGGAAAACGGAATACGCGCTAACCTCTCGGTATCTTATGCATTTTAACAATTGACAATTGACAATGGATAATTGACAATTGGAAGTCAAAAGTATAAAGTAAAAAGAATAAAATTAAATATGGTGAAATACAGATTTATTGCTTCTAACTTAAACACAATATTATCAAGTAAAGATAAGTAATTTCATGAAAAAAAAGATATTCATCAGCAGTGTACAAAATGAGTTCGCTTATGAAAGAGCGGCTCTATTGGAGTACATTCAATCTGATCCGATGCTGGGAATATTTTTTGAGGTCTTTATTTTTGAAAAATTACCGGCAATAGACATGTCGACTCAAAATGCTTATTTGAAAGAAGTTGAAGCGTGTGATATCTATCTCGGAATCCTGGGAAAAGAATATGGATACGAGGATAGTGATGGAATATCTCCTACCGAAAGAGAATTTGATCATGCAACTAAATTTCATAAAACCAGGTTTATTTATCTGACTTCTCATTCTTTGAAGCAGCGTCACATAAAAGAACAAAGCTTTATTCAAAAAGCTCAAACCGTTTTGATAAGGAAGCAATTTAGTTTATTTCATGATCTAAGATCTGCCGTATATGCTTCTTTGGTAAAATATTTATTGGAAAAAGAGATCATTCGCTCGGGACCTTTTGATGCAAGCTTTCAGGATAAAGTGGCGATTGATCAAATTGATAAAGATAAGATCAAATGGTTTATTCGTCTTGCCCGGTCTAAAAGGGGTTTTCCTTTAAGTGAAGGAACCGATATTCCAACCGTTCTGACTCATCTAAATCTAATGGAAAATGATCGCATTCGAAATGCCGCTTTATTGCTTTTTGCTAAAGATCCTCAGAAGTTTTTTATTAATTCGGAAGTTCGTTGTGCAAGATTTTACGGTAATATTGTTGAAAAACCAATTCCGTCATACAAAGTATTTAAAGGAAATGTTTTTGAATTGGTAGATCAATCTGTCGATTTTGTACTTTCAAAATTAGATTATCAGGTTGAAACCAGAGCCGAAGAGGTCAGTATTCCGGGTTCCTACGAGATTCCTCGGGAAATAATCACTGAAGCTATCGTAAACGCTATCGCTCACCGGGATTATACCA
>JAGLUM010000365.1 GCA_023134755.1 Fidelibacterota bacterium
ATCGGGGTGACCGTTCCGGGAGAACAAAAATTTCACCACAACCGTATATTTTGCGGTGCTGGTTATCGGTTCACCATGATTTTGGGGATTAAATACCGTAAGAAACAGGCATGCCTGTTCCTGAAGGACGCCACTCTATGTAAGAGCAACCTCTTGTGCTATCCTATGGGGAAAAATATTAACTGCACAAGTCGCTGAATAAAACACTAGACACGACGACACACAAAAACTTGGATTTAGTTTTTGGATACAAAATAAAAAACCCCGCGTTTAACGGGGTTTTTGTTTAGTTGTCGATAAAATTAATCAATTTTCACTTCGGTCGATAAGTGACGGTACCAGGTAAAATACAATCCGACACTCAGTGCAATAAAGATCAGTCCGAGTATTAACGCCTGAGACCAGGATTTAAATACCAGATTCATCATGAACATAAACAGGGTTAGTTGCCACGGAACAGCCAGAATAGTAGAAATAATGTCACGCCGATTCTCACGTTTAATTTTTGTCTGTGCCACTTCTGGCAGCATCAATTTATATTTACCCCAGGCACCAAATGGCCGGGTAACATTATAAAAATTCTGAGTTATTTTTTCATCTGTGGGTGCGGTAGCCAGAGTTCCGATAATAATTCCCAGGAGGGACATTAAAGAAGCGGCAAGGAAAGAAAAATATTCCGGTACCATTGCGTCTGGGATAACGCCAACTTTTATAAGTAATTTCCAAAGGATTGCTGTGAGCATACCGGAAGCAACCCCAAGAGCATATCCGTATCCATTTACCCGGTGCCAATACCAGCGTACCAGCTGCGGGATCAAGAGACCGGCTCCGAGTCCCATGGTGATCCATGACCAGATCTCATTTATATTCTTAATAAATATACTTAGTATTAAGCCCGAAACCACAATCAGGATCGAGGCCCAATAACTCTGTCTCATAAGATGTTTTTCACTTGCATTTGGATTGATATGTTGCTGATATATATCTTTTACCCAATAGGCTGCACCCGCGTTCACGGTTGAATCAAAGGTAGACATAGCTGCAGCCATCAAGCATGCAATCAAAAAGCCTTTTATTCCTATCGGGAGTCCGGACACAACCATCGGCAGGACCATTTCAGGATCAGTGATCCGTGTTCCCAAAGAAATACCCCAAATGGCTAATGCGGCAATAAAAGGCCAACGAAAGGAAAGAAGACCGGTCCAGAAAAGGGATAACAATCCTGCTTCTTTATCATTCTTGGCAGCATAATAACGTTGGATCATGTAATTTCCGGTACCGCCGCTACCCTCCAGGATAACTTTAAATAGGTAGAACATAACCAATATACCAAATACATTATACATAGAATAATCCGATTCGGCAGGGATGTTCAGATGCCACTGCGGAGCAAGACTGGTCCACTCTCTCAGGGTTGTACCCAAATGCATAAAACCGCCATCTTTTAAGGGAAGCGCGACCGAAAATTCATCCGGTAACTGAATACCAAGTGCCCGGATAACAATGTAAATAATTGCAATAAAAATAAGAATACCCTGGAAAACATCAGTCCAGATCACTCCATATAAGCCGGATGCAACCGTATAGATCATAGCAATTGAAATTAAGATCAATGCTGCCCAAAATTCGGTTCCAATCGTGATAGATCCAATATGGAGAACCCATGACTGAGGAATTCCAAGAAAGGTATCCAGAAATTTTCCGCCGCCAATGGCAAAATAGGTAATCATTGCAATGGTAAAAATGATAGAGGTAATTGCCTGAATAAAACGTGCCAAATTACCTTGTTTACCATTACCAAAACGCAGACTCATCCATTCGGCAACAGTCATCACCTTGGAGCGTCGGTTCCATTTACCCATGTAGATCATGAGGAATGCCATGATCAATGTAACACCACCACGGATCTCAATATAAAATCCTTTGGCGCCAATGGCATAAATTAATGCAACGATGATCATGGTGCCACTGATATCAAGGTTGGATGACATTCCGGATGCGCCCAGTGCCCACCAGGGGATATTCCGGTTTCCAAGGAAGTAGGATTCAATTCCTTCTTTTGCTTTTTTTCGCATTAGCAGGCCGACAATGACCATTGCGCAAAGGTAAACACTGACGATAGTATAATCTACAGCATGCATGTTGATCTCCTTATAAAAATCATGTATAGTATCCGCTCCAATGTATTGTAAAAATCAAAAAAAACACAAATCTATTTATATATCAATGTTTTATTAAAATAACCCCGGAACCGGGCTCAAGGGTAATATAATTCAGTATATGTTTATTGTTGAAGGGATGTGTGCTGAATAAATACGACCACATGCCTCCGGGTAAATTATAATATGCCGATTTATCCTGTGAGCCATTTATCATGATGATAAATTCATTATTATCATTTGGATTCGGCATAATATGATAGCCAATTCCAAATTTACTGTCGGCATAAAAGGGTTCAAGCAATTCACGCGGAGTTTTTCGCAATTGCGGATAAACCTGGCGCAACCGCAACATAGCAGAGTAAAAATCAATAAGTTCCTGATTCTGTTTTGCAATAGTATAATTAATGTAGTTTGTGGAATTATCTTTATTATATGAATTGTGATCTGTTTTTCCCTGTTGCGGATCGGAAATATCATTCACTTCAATGATCTTACTGCGACCGAATTCCTGTCCGGCATGCAGCATAGTAATGCCCTGTGAACTACCCAGAATAAAGGCACCAAGCTTGTGAAAACGCAGTTCTTCAGGAGTAAGCTTCCCATGAGTTATAATATCCTCAATAATATCATTTTCGCTGTTTTTTCTTAGATAAAGTCGCACAAAATCACCAAAAGTATTATCATCATGGGATTCGAGATAATTAACAGAATGCCGCGCATCAACATACTGTCCGCCGTCTCGACGCAGGGAACCCATTAAAAAGCGCATTACATTGGTCCGGGAAACACCTTCGTCCCAGCGACCGAAAATAAATCCCGGGCGATTATAAGGATTTTGTCCTTTAATGCCATTGCGGAACTGATCATTCCAGGATGACCATCCCAGATCACTGAAATGGTCGGGATTATAGGTTCCGCCCCAAGGCTCCGCGATGATGACAACATTCGGGTTCACCTTTCTGGCTTCACGAATGATTTGTTTTAGGGTTTTGTCATCGATCATAGAAGCCAGATCAAAACGAAATCCATCGATATGATATTCCTGCATCCAATACAGCACACTCTCAACAATTAGTTTACGCGCCATGGGGCGCTCAGTTTTGAAATCATTGCCACAGCCGCTTATGCTGATAAAGTCACCATCCTCATCCAGACGGTAATAATATTTTTTATCGATCAATTTAAATGGGTTAAGATCATAAGTGCTGGTGTGATTATATACTACATCCATGATCACAGCAATCCCGGATGTATGCAGAGCTTTGACCATAGTCTTAAATTCCTCGACAGCTCTTCCCTTGTCGTCAATGTAAGTATCCGCTTCCAGATTTCCGTGCGAACTATAATAATTTTCCGGCGCAAAGAAGAAGGTACTCATGTATCCCCAATGATTGCGGGCATAAGGATTCCAGGTGTTGAACAATGCAGTTGAGGTATCTTTATAAGGAATCTCAATATTGGCAAATTCCTGCAAAGGTAGGAATTCCACTGCATTAACGCCGAGTTTTTTTATGTAATTGATTTTGTCAATCGCGGCCAGATAGGTTCCCGGATTATCCGCATTTGCGCTGGGATGTGCCGTAAGGTCCCGAACATTAGTTTCGTAAATAATTAGATCACGCGGATCTTTAATGGCAATCCAAGTATCGCTACCCCAGTCAAAACTGCTTTTATGAATATAGCTTCTGGCATTAATATGATAATTATTTTGTGTGGAAACGGAAATAGAATACGGATCAGCTATCAGAGTGCTTTGATTAAATATATCACCGTTATCATTTTCTGCACGGATATAATATCCGTAGTATTTATTCCACAGACGTTTATTAATAAATATCTCCCACACACCTTGATCATCACGGTGCATATAGTAACTGGCATAGGCAGGACCTTTTGCTGATTTAAACAGGGCAAGTTCCACTATCGCTGCGCGAGGTGCAAATACCCGAAAAACAGAGTGACCGTTTTCAACGTGATATCCCAGAGCCTTATTGGAATACAGCTTATCAAATTGTGATACAGAAAATGGAGTTTCCGGTTTTACCGGCTGAGTCGTTGAGTCCTGAAATGCACAATGAAAAAAAGGTATAACAACAAGTAAAAGCAGGGACACTTTTTTCATACTGATGGTTCTCCATTTGATACAACATTAAATATAAGAATATTCCCGGTGAAAGCGCCACATATTTTTATCTGTGTTCAAGAAATGAAAAACGGAAGGAATGAATAAGATATAAACAAAATATAATTATCCTCGAATTTCATTGTATTCTTATTGTTCATTCAGTATTTTTAGTTGACCTCAGGCCTTCGTCGGCGGTATATTTGCTGAACCCCGTCAGATCCGGAAGGAAGCAGCGGTAAGCGATTATTCTGTGCGTCAAGTTCCCTGGGGTCATTTTCATTTATTAGCAGGGGAACAGAAGATTGAGTCATCAAGTTATCAGTTTAAAGTATCGCCCTCAACAATTTGAGGATGTCATTGGGCAGGAACATATTACTGTGACATTAAAAAATGCCATTAAGAAAAACCGTTTGGGGCATGCGTATATTTTTTCAGGTTCGCGTGGTACCGGCAAAACCACCACTGCCCGTTTGCTTGCGAAGGTGGTCAATTGTGAAAATCCGCAAAACGGCAATCCCTGTAATGAATGTATAAGTTGCCGGGAAATCACCGAAGGCCGTAGTCTTGATGTACTTGAAATCGACGGTGCATCCAATCGTGGCATTGACAGTATCCGGGATTTGCGCGAACAGGTAAAATACCCGCCGACACGCGGGAAATATAAAGTCTATATTATTGATGAATTTCATCAAATTACCAAAGACGCGTTTAACGCTTTACTAAAGACACTGGAAGAACCTCCCAAACATATCCTGTTTATTTTTGCGACCACTGAGTTGCAGAAGGTACTGCCAACAATTTTAAGCCGTTGTCAGCGTTTTGAATTTAAACGCATTCCCATTCTGCAGGTTATAGATCTACTGCGTGACATTGCCCAAAAAGAGGGCATTGTCATCGATGAGGATTCATTATTGTTGATCGCAAAAAAAGGAGACGGGAGTATTCGCGACAGTGAAAGTATCTTGGAACAAGTAATTGCCTTTTCCAACGATGATATCAACTATGAATCTATTCTGAACATTCTGGGTGTTATCAGAGAAGATGTTTTTTTTAAGGTTTATAATGCCATGATTAGCAGGAAAGCAGATCAGGCCCTGCAATATATTGACGATATGCTGATGCGCGGGTATGATCTGGTGGAGTTTGTATCAGCCTTTTCCATATTTTTACGGGACCTTTATATAGTCAAAGTTCATGGGTCACCCGATATTCTTAATACTACAGGAAACCTGCGGAAGGAATATCACTCTCTGGCACAATCTCAGGATGAACGCACTCTGATCCGTATGCTGTCAATTGTTAATGATGAACTGCCAAAAATATCCCGTTCCAGAAATATTAAAATTCTAGTGGAATCCCTGTTTATTAAATTATCACACCTGCAGGATTTTGTGGATCTTGATCGTGTGTTACAACAGGTAAAACAAAAAGAAGCTATCTCCGCGGCACATCCTCAGGCACCCACGACATCCAAACCGAAAGCAAATCCGGTAGCAAAATCTACGCCCTCCCCGGCTGCACCGCGCTATCAGAGTCCCATACTTACACCAAAAGTCAATACATCCACCGATATGCCTGAGTCAGCACAACAAGAAATTAAAAAAAGTGAAAATAAAGTAATCGAAAAACCCGTAAATAAAGAGATATCCCCGGTAAAACTCGAGGATCTTAAGGCTAAATGGCAGGAAGTTATTGATTGTGTTCAACCAAAGAAACCGGCCATTGCGGGACTCCTGTGTCGCGCGGGCATCCTGCAGATCCAGGACGGAACAGTTATTTTGGGTGCCGAAGATGATTATTCGTGCAAATCACTGCAGCGTGCCGCGCAAATTATCCGCACCTGTTTAAAAACAGTACATGGAGTTCCTCTTTATGTCCGCATTGAGAAAAGCAAAGTTCTGGAAGAACAGCGAGTTATTAAAAATAAGGATATTGATAAAGCAACTCAACAAGTAATTCAAAGTTTGGACGGCGAGTTAATTTAAACTATTGACAAAGACCAATTATTAGTATAAATTTATTCGATTAAATATATAGTAATCACGGATAAAACATACACAATCAAGGTGAAACTAATTAGTAAATGTTAAGGAGTTGTTATATGAGGCTAGCAAAGTTATTAG
>JAGLUM010000366.1 GCA_023134755.1 Fidelibacterota bacterium
GATGTGACCTATCATGGACCGGGGCAGTTGATGGGGTATCCGATCATTAAACTGGATGATTGGAGTTTGTCACCACGGCGGCTCGTAGAATGGGTGGAAATGTTCATCATACAGACGCTCTCAATCTACAATATTGAAGCATATATTCATCCGGATCTTCCCGGAGTTTGGGTGGGTGATGCAAAAATATGCGCCATTGGTATGCGTATTAAAGACGGAGTTTCCTATCACGGTTTTGCCTTGAACATATCCACGGACCTATCTTACTTTGACGGCATTATACCCTGCGGCATTCAGAATAGAGGAGTCTGTTCAATGAAATCATTGCTGGGACACCCCATTCAAGAAAATACCCTGCGCGCGCTACTGGCCAAGCATGCTCTTGAGCAACTTCGGAAATGTCACGTTTAATCTATTTTGCACAGCCTTTTCGTTAAAATATATTCCAATTCATATAAAATTTTTGTAATCTATACGGTAAATATTTTATTTATTAATCAATAAGGAGCACATGGTGAAAACCGCATTTGCCGGACAACATCAAAAGAGTGATCGTTCAGATTGCCGGGTATCGCTTGCCCTGAATAAAAGCGGGGGCATTAATATTACCGTCAACAGCAAGGTCAAACTCTTGTTCGAACGCGCTATACGTAAAACCTGCATATCTATGATGGAAGTATTTTCTATATCGCACGCAGAGATCGTTATCGATGATAATGGTGCACCCGATTATGTAATTATGGCTCGATTGGAAGCTTGTATCAAACAATTGATACAGACAGAGATTTCACAGCCGCCCGAAATGCTGCCACAAAATACAGGCGGTACAAAAAAGGATAGCATGCGGCGCTCTCGACTGTATCTGCCGGGGAACACTCCAAAGCTTGCAATAAATGCCGGTCTGCACAATGGCGATAGTATTATTCTGGATTTGGAGGATTCCGTAGCACCGGACCGTAAAGATGAAGCGCGCATTCTGGTACGCAATACTCTACGGGCAGTAGATTTTTACGGCGCGGAGCGTATGGTGCGCATTAATCAGTTACCACGAGGACTTGAAGATCTTGATGCGATTGTTCCTCATCATGTAAATGTTATTTTGCTCCCGAAATGTGAAAGTCCTGAACAGATCCGTGAAGTAAATACCAGAATTCAAAATTTACGAAAAAAACATAATATTCAACACGAGGTTTGGATAATGCCGATCATCGAAAGCGCGATGGGGGTCATTAAAGCTTTTGATATCGCGGGAGCAAGCAGCAATGTAATCGCTCTTGCAATCGGCCTGGAAGATTATACTGCCGATATCGGCGTACCGCGTACCCCTGAAGGCAAAGAAACTTTTTTTGCACGCAGCCAGGTTATCAACGTGGCAAAAGCAATGGGTTTACAAGCGATTGATTCCGTTTTTTCAGATGTTTCGGACATGGAAGCACTACGAGAAAACGTGCTGACATCCAAAGCCCTGGGATTTGACGGCATGGGCTGTATTCATCCGCGGCAGATCAAAGTGATCCATGAAGCCTTTGCACCCACAAAAGAAGAAATAGAAAAAGCAAAAAAGATCGTAGATGCCTTTCATGAGGCCACGGAAAAAGGATTGGGTGTTGTTTCTATCGGATCAAAAATGATTGATCCACCCGTAGTCAAACGAGCATTGCGTGTAATAGAACTGGCGGGAAAAAGTACGTAAAACAACATAAAAAAATAAAGCTTCAAAGGGAGAAGATATACATGAAGATGGTAAAAAATGCAGTTGGACGTATGGTGCCAACTGAAATAAACGGTGAAAAAGTCATTCCCTTCAAGGGTATTGGTAAGCATCGCCCTGTAGGCAGAAAGCACGCTCCGACTATTGTTTCGTCTGCAGATTATCCTCCGGATGGAGACAAACGGGTTCCGTCACTTAAGGAAGCGCTCATCAACGCGGGACTTAAGAACGGCATGGCGATATCGACTCATCACCACCTACGAAACGGAGATTTGATTGCGAACCAGATTTTTGATATTGCCGCTGAACTCGGTGTAAAGAATTTAATTTGGGTTCCTTCCGCCTCTTTTCCTTGTCATAAGGATGTTATTAAGCACCTTGAAAGCGGGGTTGTTCACCATATTGAAGGCAGTATGAACGGTCCACTTGGCCGCTTTTGCTCCGAAGGCAAGATGACTGGGACTGCAGTTTTACGATCCCACGGCGGTCGCTATCAGGCTATACAGGACGGTGAAATACAAATTGATATCGCGGTCCTTGCCGCTCCTACAGCCGATTTTTTCGGCAACGGGCACGGCCTCGATGGTCCTTCCGCTTGCGGAGGGCTCGGGTATGCATTAGCGGATTATCAGTACGCAGACAAAGTTATTGTCGTTACCGATAACCTGATCCCCTTTCCCTGTATTCCCATGCAGATTGTCGGAAATTATGTTGATTATGTCGTAGAAGTCGACAGGATTGGTATCCCGGAACTGATCGTTTCCGGCACCACACAGATCACTAAAAGTCCGGATCGCCTGTTAATAGCAGAACTCACAGCAAAATTCTGTGACGCGGCCGGATTAGTACAGGACGGATTTTCCTTTCAAATGGGTGCCGGCGGCACCTCACTGGCTATTGGTATCTATTTTCACAAAATGCTAATGGAACGCAACATCAAGGCGCGATTTGCCGTAGGCGGCAGCACGCAGTATTCCGTTAAAATGATAGAAGACGGTTGTCTGGATTATATGCTGGATGCCCAGACTTTTGATTTGGATGCAGTGCGTTCTATGCGGGAAAACCGGGCTCAACACCCGGATATTTCGATTTTTCACTGCTACGATTATCATGCCAAAGGCAATTTTACCACGATGATGGATGTCATGATCCTCGGTGCTACCGAAGTAGATGTCAACTTTAACGGAAATGTTTGCACGCATTCGGACGGCTACCTGCTACACGGCATCGGCGGATGGCAGAACTGTCTCTTCTCGAAATGCACGATCCTTCCGATCCCGGCGTTCCGCGACCGCATACCCGTCATCGTGGATGAGGTCACGACGCTCGTTGGGCCGGGCGAGCTCATCGACGTTATTGTCACCGAGCGCGGCATCGCCATCAACCCGCTCAGGGATGACCTGCTGGCGGCGGTCGCGGGGTCGGACCTTCCGATTCGAACCATCGGAGAGATCAAGGCCGAGG
>JAGLUM010000367.1 GCA_023134755.1 Fidelibacterota bacterium
AACATACAGGATCAGCAGTCCACCGCGGTCATTACTTTACAGAATATGGCCTGTGCCACCTCCGGTGATTACCGGCAGTTTTACGAAATAGAGGGGAAGCGCTATTCTCATTTGATCGATCCAAAAACCGGGTACCCTATTGAACATGAGGTAAGCTCGGTGACAATCATAGCAGAAAACTGTATGCTTGCGGATGCCGCGGCTACAGCAGCTATCGTGATGGGAAAAACCGAAGGAATGAAATTTGTTGAATCCCTGGAGAATGTCGAAGGATATTTTATCTACAGGGACGGCGATACACTAAAATCACTTGCATCTTCCGGTTGGAAAAAATATTACAAATAATCAATTTTGAATAAATAACGTGATTCAACGAAAAATCCATAGGTTGAAGAGTTGATCCATCTTCGTCTGCCTATGCCAAAGCTTCCGTTTTCGCCCCGATTAATCGAGGCTACACCGGACACAATGGCGAGACTACACCGGACAAACACGATTCACGAAATATAACGTCGTATATCATCTATATTACGGCGTTTTTTCTCACGGATTGTTTTGTGTCCCGAATAGCCTAGTGTAAAAATGAGAACCGGTTTTTGGGGTCGACGAATATCCAGCAATTTCATGACCTTGTGTGTATTGAACCATCCGAGCATACAGGTGCCGAGTCCTTCTTCTGCCGCCTGCAGACAAAAGTGTTCCGCCGTGATACCAACATCAATGAGATTGAATTGACGATTTTTTAGAATTCCGCCAAGCACAATATGTAATTTAGGTCGCCAAGATGTTAGAACAACCAATACGGGGGCGCTTGGAACAAAACGGTTAAAACGTACAAGATCCGAGAATGTTGCGTTTGCAAGTTTTTCACGTAGTTTTGGTTCTTCGATAACGATGAATTCCCATGGCTGGGAATTGCTGGCAGAAGGGGCCAGCCGGGCCGCCTCAAGACAACGCTCGATTTTTTCGCGTTCTACCGGTTGATCAGTATATTTCCGGTCACTCTGTCGTTTTTTTACAAGATCTAAAAAATTCATAATTGTGGCCTTATCTCTTTTTTGTATAATGAATAAAATGTTTTTTCAATATCGTCCCTTACTTTCCGGTAGATTGCCATAAGCTGTTTGTGACTTCCGGCAGCCTGATAGGGATCCGGAAAGGGAAGATGTAAACGCTGCTTTACCGTACCGCTGAATGAGGGACAAGTTTCATTGGCATGATCGCAGACCGTAATTACATAATCAAAGGCATCTTTTAGATAGTAACGCACATTTTCGGGAACATGATCGCTAATATCAATGCCTTTTTCAGCCATGATTTCAATAGCTTCCGGGGCGACCCGGTATCCGGGTGCCACTCCCGCTGAATACACTTCCAAATTATTATTAAAATGATTCATAAATCCATGTGCCATCTGACTCCGGCAGGAATTACCGGTACATAAAATTAAAATTTTCATATTAGTCTTTATTTCGTAAATGGCGTCTGCGGATAATAATACGGATCAATAGCAGGAATATCCAAAGCGGCCACAGCCTGATAAACCAGAAGAATACCACGACAACACCTTTCCAGCCGCGATGCAGGGATTTCAGAAATTGCGGTCCAAAGGCATTGGATTTATCGGGAATATACTCTGGAGAAAAGGACTGATACAACGAGATGCGAATTTCACTCATGTCCACCTGTTTGGACAAATACTCCAGACGGGCTTCCTGTGACTCGATTTCTTCCTGTAAATGGCGGATCTTGTCTTCAACAATGATCATATCGCTCACGGTTTCCGCTTTTTGCAACAATTCACGATAGCGTTTCAGAGCTTGGCGTTTAGTACTCAAGCGTACTTCAATATCAATAAACTGCTCCGTTACATCCCGCGCGGAAATATTTTTTTCTTCCAGTCTGCGGATATCTTTGCCGCTGAGTATTTCCTCAATAAAGGCATCAAATGCGGCTGCGGGGACCCGGATCGTCAGTACGTAATACAGACGGTCGGAACGGCTGTATTGTTTTTCCTGTTCAATAATGGCATTATACTTTACGATCAAAGGGGCCAGCATGGCCAGGGAGGAATCAAGTTCATTGACCTCATAGCGCAGAGATGCTGATTTAATAATTTTTTGCTCTGTATTGGCTTGCTGAAGTGTACCTCCCATGCCCATCGCCCGTTTGGGCGCGGCGGCTTCTGCATAAATAGTCGCGGCATTGTCCTGCTTAGATAGTTGATATGACTCACTTACCTTCTCGCAGGACATCAACATCAACAGGATACTTAAAAATATAATGATACGTTTCATGGTAAATCCCTTTATTTACTTAAAGCCAGTACTACCGAAGCCGCCCTGGCCCCGGTCTGATTTTTCAAGTTCTTCAACCTCAGTAATTTCAGGATGTTTCGGAGTTTGAAAAATAAATTGAGCAACCCGGTCCCCAATATGTATCGGAAAATCTTCATCACCGAGGTTAGCAAGGATAACCCCAATTTCATTGCGGTAACCCGCATCCACCGTGCCGGGCGCATTTAAACAGAAAACACCCTTCTTTAACGCGAGACCGCTGCGGGAACGTATTTGCAGTTCCATCGCTTCAGGCAGTTCAACGGCGAGACCGGTTTTTACCAGTGCCCATTTTCCGGCAGGAATGATGATATCTTCAACCGCGGTTACATCATAACCGGCATCGTAACGGTGCTGCTGAAAGGGGATCTTAGCATGCGGAGATAAACGTTTGAATTTAACTTTCATGGTGCTTATTAGTCCTTTTTATTAAAGTTTTTACTTGACTTTCTTTCAATTAATCATGAAAATCACAACTACGATGCCGAGGTGGTGAAATTGGTAGACGCAGGGGACTCAAAATC
>JAGLUM010000368.1 GCA_023134755.1 Fidelibacterota bacterium
GCAGACTATCTTGAAATTCCGCTTTATCAATACCTCGGTGGTATTAACGCGCGTGTACTTCCCGTTCCAATGATGAACATTCTTAATGGCGGTTCACATGCGGATAATAATGTAGACCTACAGGAATTCATGATCTATCCCTGCGGCGCAAAAAGTTTTGCTGAAGCCCTGCAAATGGGTGTTGAAGTCTTTCATAGTCTGAAAAAAGTGCTAAAGGAAAAAGGGCTGAATACTGCGGTTGGCGATGAAGGCGGATTCGCACCTGATCTTAAATCCAACGAGGAAGCTATTCAGATAATTATTGAAGCTGCCAAACAGACACAATACAAAATCGGCAAGGACCTCTTTATTGCCATTGATGCAGCAGCGAGTGAATTTTATGATAAAGCATCCGGAAAATACAACCTGGCATCTGAAAATAAAATGATGACATCCGAAGATATGGTTGATCTGTATGCGTCCTGGATTGAAAAGTACCCCATCATCTCTATTGAAGATGGTCTGGATGAAAACGACTGGGACGGCTGGAAAAAATTAACAGCTCGCCTGGGTAATAAGGTACAGTTGGTTGGTGACGATATTTTTGTAACCAATCCGAAACTTCTGCAGAAAGGAATTGACCAGAAATCTGCAAATGCCATTTTGATAAAGCTGAACCAGATCGGTTCGGTAACCGAGACCCTGGAAACTATCGAACTGGCAAAATTGAACGGATTTTCTGCAATTATCAGTCACCGTTCCGGTGAAACATCCGATACCTTTATTGCTGACTTGGCAGTTGCAACAGGTGTTGGCCAGATCAAGACCGGATCTGCATCCCGTTCAGACCGTATTGCAAAATACAATCAGTTGCTTCGCATTGAAGAAGCTCTTGATGATGTCAAAAAGTTCAGAGGCTTGTCGGCATTATCCGGCCAAAAGTAAAATGAAATTATATAGAAGAGCGGAAGGAATATCTTTCGCTCTTTATTTTTTTTAATATGGTATATCGACAAAAAAATTCTTCTCCTATTGATGCAAATGTAAAAGCAAAGATCATTCTTATTATTATTCTTATTTGCCTTTCCTTTTTACTCCTGAATAAAAACGGCACGATCAAACTCTTTCAGGAAAAACATGAACACCAAGTTCTTATTGAAAGAAAAGAGGCTCTGGAACAAAAAGAATTGGAACTTCAAGAAGAAAAAGAAAAATTACAGCACGATGAAAAACACATAGAGAAGATTGCCCGGGAACAGTATAACATGATCATACCGGGAGAAAAAGTCTATAAAGTCATTGAAGAAGAATAGCAAGGACGAATAATCTCCAAAACAAATAAGCACCAATAAACAAACAAAAATTGTCATGCTGAACTTGATTTCATGGGCAAATATTCTTCAAAACAATAAGTACCAACAAACAAAAACCGTCATCCTGAACTTGTTTCAGGATCTAATTCATATTGATATATTTAATGGCCATATAATGTCTTTAAGCTTTTACACGCATCAATATTTAGCAAAACTTCTTCATCTAACCAATCATTCGATAAATCATTTAATTCAGAATTTCTTGCCTTAATCAAATTCCATTTCCACTCTCTATGCCATCGTTTTAACTGTTTTTCTCTATTAATTGCATCAATCATTAAATTGTATTCTTCATAATACATGAGATCAGTTAATTTATATTTTGAGCAAAATACAGCACCTTTCCCGCATTTATGTTCAAACATTCTGCGTTCAAGATCATTTGTTACACCTATGTAAAGTGTGTTTCTTTTTCTATTGCTTAAAATGTAAGTATAGGCGTAATTCATGTTTAAATTTAATACAAAATATTAATATCTGTGATGACGTCAGTCACAGTTTTGAATAGATCCTGAAACAAGTTCAGGATGACTATCTAGGGTGTATTTTTTTATAATGACCATTTCTTCGACTTAAAAGGCATAAATCAATAACAGCCAGAAATCCACGGAAATAAAATAAAAATTCCGTCATTTTGATTTTCAGCCCTAAACTCTAAGCTCTAAACTCTTCAACTTTTCGACTCTTTTCCCACTTCTTCCGTTTACATTTCACTTTTTTTTCATTACCTTCATCCCGGTAAGGTGGTATTATGACAAATAATGTAAAACATTCACATCATCCATTATTTTCGCTCTGGATTAAGTCGCGTTTTTATGTTTTTATTGTGCTGATTACTGCTTTCTTGCTGACTGCTTTGATTTGGCTTAATAATGCTGCACACGTCCCGGAAAATATTATCTCTGCTGTTCTCAGCTTATGCAATGCCATTATCGCATATATTGTTTCAAAAAAGAAACAGAAAAATAGAGCCTATAAAAAGATGATGAAGACCGTTTATATTTGGACACTTATTCGTTTCTTTACGATGCTGTCAGTCCTCCTGATCTTAATTTTGACAAAAACCGTAGAGGCTCTGCCATTAATATTTTCATTCATCGGATTCTATATCATCCATCAGCTAATCGAGATCGGTATGATGCAGCTGGAGGTGAAATTATCCTCGTGAAAAAGCGAAATATATTTATTGCTGTCTTTGTTCTTCTGCTTCTTCCCCTGCAGGGATATGCAGCCACAGAAGGAAATATGGTACATAAGATGCTGCTCTTGATATTTCAGCTTGCCATCATTCTTTTTGCCGCAAAATATATGGGTAAACTGTTCAAACGTTTCCATCTGCCTGTTGTGATCGGTGAACTGTTTGCCGGAATCATCATCGGCCCGTATTTATTGGGAAAAATCCCCTTCCCCGGATTTCCTCATGGTCTCTTTGGTGAGTTCCTTCTGGCACATCCGGAAGCAACCCTTCCGGTCTCCCCTGAATTATTCGGATTTTCTATTATTGCATCTATTCTGCTGCTCTTTATGGTAGGCCTTGAAACCGATATTGATCTCTTTTTACGTTTTTCATTTCCCAGTATTGTTATCGGCGGAATGGGTGTAGCAGCATCCTTCGCGGCCGGTGCCGGAATGGCAAGTTTGTTTATGGGTATTCCCTTTATGCACCCGCAGGCGCTGTTTCTCGGTGTAATTAGCACCGCTACATCTGTGGGCATAACTGCACGTATTTTATCTAACCGAAAGCAGATCAGCTCACCCGAGGGAGTCACTATCCTTGGCTCTGCTGTTGTCGATGATGTTTTTGGTATTATTATGCTGGCAATTGTTATTGGTATCTCCATGGGAACACAAAGTAGCACAGATTGGGCACATATCGGACGTATTTCCCTAAAAGCACTGGGGGTATGGCTGGGGTTTACTGCGCTTGGGCTTTTATTTGCACGCTACATTAGCCGTTATTTAAAAACCTTTAAACAGCATAGCTCGGTAGGAATTATGGCCTTGGGACTGGCATTACTGTTGGCAGGTATCTTTGAATCAGCCGGACTTGCCATGATCATTGGCGCATATGTTATGGGACTTTCTCTTTCAAAAACCGATTTAAGTTATGTCATTCAGGAAAGCCTGCATAATATCTATGAATTCTTTGTTCCTATCTTTTTCTGTATTTCCGGAATGTTTGTGGATTTTCGGATTTTTAATGACTGGACTATCATCATTTTTGGACTGGCATATACAGTTTCAGCTTATTTGGCAAAAATACTTGGTTGTGGTATTCCCGCACGCTTTTTTAAATTTAACACCCTTGGTGCAACCCGTATTGGTGTCGGTATGGTCCCCCGTGGCGAAGTGGCATTGATCATCATTGGTATTGGTCTATCTTACGGTATTCTCACTGATGAAATGACCGGTGTTGCTATCCTGATGATCTTGATCACTACTATCCTTGCTCCTGTTCAGCTTGATTTCTTAATACGTAAAAAGAAATCCGGGATTAAAAAAGGTCTGGTGCTGGATGAAAATATTCAGACCGATTATACTTTTCCTTCTGAGGAAATTACGGATCTGGTCGCTACAAAGCTGGTCCGCTATTTTCAGGAAGAAGGATTTTTTATTAATTTAATTGAAGGCGAGAATCATATATACCATATCCGCCGCCAGGACACCTTTCTGTCTTTTCATTTTTTCGACCAAACTATCTCCTTTTCCACGCAGAAAGATGACATTTCCTATATTAAGAATATTATGTATGAAACACTGCTGGACTTGCATCAGACCATTGAAAAATTGAAATTTCTGGCAAAACCCGAGGAACTGAAAAAAGAGCTGAGAAAGGATGCAATCTCAACAAAAGGGAAAACACGCCTACCATTGGACAAAATTTTAAAACCGAATTGCATCATTATGCATATCAATGTGAATAAAAAAGAAAATATCATTCGGCAGCTGGTGGATAAATTAGACGAAAATCATCTTCTGATCGATCGTGATAAGACCCTGAAGACCGTTCTGGAGCGTGAAGCAGCCATGAGTACCGGCATGCAGCACGGTGTTGCCCTGCCGCACGGAAAAACCGACATGGTGAAAAAAATGACTATGGCTATCGGACTGAAAGTTGAAGGCACGGATTTCCAATCGCTGGATGGGAAGCTTTCCAGAGTATTTATCCTTGTTGTTTCACCTAAAAAAATCGCTGAGCCGCATATCCAGCTGTTGTCTGAAATCGGGAAAAAACTCTATTCCGAAGAAGCAGTTAATACTCTTCTGCAATGTAAAGACGAAAAAGAAGTACGGGATTTCTTTATTAAATAAAGTGAGATAACCATGAAATTAGAACATTACTTTAATCTTGAGGCGAAGGCATTGCA
>JAGLUM010000369.1 GCA_023134755.1 Fidelibacterota bacterium
TTTTTTTCAACTGAAACAGAGCAAACCTATAATCGCTCCTACGATTATTTTGCCAAACTTGTAAGCGAAGGAATAGTTTAATGATACTTGTATACACCGGTAACGGAAAAGGGAAAACCTCTGCCGCACTGGGAACGGTACTACGGGCAACAGGATACAATAAAAAAGTCTGTATTATTCAGTTTATTAAGGACGGTTCTCAATATGGTGAACATCATGCCATAAATCATTTTTTAAGCGATTTTGTAGATGTTTTTTACGGAGGCATTGGCTATTACAAACTGCCCGGGGACAAGCATGAAGATATTGATCATCTGAAAGCAGCTCAAGGAACATTAAAATTGACTTACAAAATGATAAAATCAAAAAAATATGATCTTTTAGTTCTGGATGAAATAATAACAGCTTTAATGGTAAAACTAGTAAATGAAAAAGAAATTTTAGATATATTAGACGCAGCGCCTGACACATTGCATGTTATTTTAACCGGTCGCGGCGCAACACAGGGAATTATTGAACGGGCAGACCTGGTAACGGATATGCAGGAAGTAAAACATCCGTTTCAGAAAAAAGAACCTGCTGTAGAAGGAATAGATTATTAATATGAACACATTTGAAAAAGGCGTTCAGGCCTATAAATCCGAGAAAACAGACCTTAAAGTGCAGAAAGAAATTGAGTCACTGAAGGAAATATTAAAGGACAAACTGCTTATTCTTGGGCACCATTATCAGCGTGATGATGTTATCCGTTTTGCCGATTTCACCGGAGATTCCCTGATCTTAAGTCAGAAAGCCGCTAGCGCTGATAAGCCCCATATCGTTTTTTGCGGTGTTTATTTTATGGCGGAATGTGCCGATATTCTGACACGTGATGACCAAAGAGTATACCTGCCTGAAAGATTAGCCGGCTGCGCTATGGCAGATATGGCAGTTTTAGAGGATGTTAAAATGATTTGGGAACATCTGATATCCAATACCGGTGAAAAGATAATCCCTGTAACTTATATCAATTCTTCCGCGGAGATAAAAGCTTTTGTCGGAGAACATGATGGCATCATCTGTACCAGTTCAAATGCTTCCCGTATTTTCGATTGGGCTATGGAGCGGGGAAATAAGATCTTATTTTTGCCAGACCAGTATCTTGGGATGAATACTGCCATAGATAAAGGAATAGCAGTATCCCGTTTGTGGACACTGGATCAGCTGCCAAATAAAACACAGGTCGCTGACACCACGGTTTTTTTATGGAATGGATATTGCAGTGTGCATAAATACTTTAGCGTTGATGATATACAGCGTTTACGCGCACAATATCAGGATATTAAAATAATTGTACACGGGGAATGTACAGCGGATGTTGTACAGCGATCAGATTATTTCGGCAGCACATCGACGATTATCAAAATAGTCAGCGAAGCACCCAAAGGAAGTGTTTGGGCTATTGGTACTGAACAACACCTCGTTCATCGCTTGCAGGAACGTTTCCCGGGTAAAACCATCCTTCCCTTATCCCTTTTTGGGTTTCAGTGTTCTACCATGAGCATGATCACTCCCAAAAGCCTACTAAAGGTTCTGCAGGATATTCATGCCGGACGTACAGACCTGCAAATTTCAGTAGAAAAGACGATTAAACGCTATGCAAATATTGCTTTAACTCGTATGTTAGCCGTATGATAAAACGCCCGCTAATATATTCTATTATTTTTTCCCTTCTGCTTATCGGCTGTGCCACGAAATCCTATGTACGCTTTGAAGATGAGCACCTGTATGAACGTACAGAACAAACGGACAGCAGTATTTTTCAACAGATTGAAACAGAAAAAATAATACAGTTTCAGCGGCAGGATTCTCTGTTCACTGCAATTCA
>JAGLUM010000037.1 GCA_023134755.1 Fidelibacterota bacterium
AGCATGGATTCGCATTTAAACTTTGATATTGAATTAGCACAAAAACAGACTGAGGAAAACCCTGTGTTTTATTTGCAGTATGCCCATGCAAGAATGTGCAATATTTTGCTGCATAGTGTAGAAAAAAATATTGATTCGTATGAAGATGCTGATCTCACGCTCTTAAATGAGCCGGAAATAATTTCCCTTCTGGAAATTATGATTGAATTTAAAGAGATAATGGAGCTGTGTTTATCAACATTAGAACCCATGCATCTAACTAATTATTTATATCGTCTGGCAACGGCATTTCATAAGTTTTATTCAGTTCACCGTGTGGTAACGGACAATATTGAACTATCAAAGGCACGTTTGCAACTTATAGATGCGGTAAAAATTATTCTCGCTAATGGTCTGCATATTTTGGGTATTCAGGCACCGGAAAAAATGTAGTATAAAGGTTTTGGATGAAATATCGTGAAATTATTCTTTTAACTATTTTACTTGTTGTCAGCAGCGGATGTTTTTCAACCGGACAGGAAACAACAAAGGATAGCGTACAATTGACAGTACCGCACACAACTGCTGTTGAAACAAGCTCGAATCAGGATGTAATTTTCACCGAAACAGCAAATGTTAGTGAACCTATTGAATCATTATGTCCTTTTGATGAGTCTCTGACCCAGGCAAAGGTACATTATGTTGATGCTTTATTTGCACAGGAAGATGAGGATTCACTGGAAGTTGAATTTCAGTTGAGCATTATTTTTGATCTCCTGGCAATAATTGAATCCTACAATAATATGGATCGAATTCAGTATGAACAGTTTACAGAATTTACCAATAAAATTATCAATGAATTTGAAGAATATGCACCGCAAATGCGCGAGTTACATGAGAAATTTTCCCTTTCTGATCTGCAGGAAGCAATGGCCAGTCTGACAGATGATTATTTTGCCGGTGACGGAAATAAAGATTATGTTGTGTTGGAAGACCGGGACGGCCATATTCCGATTATTATTAATAACCGTGTTGAGACGTCTATTAAAATGTTTAACACAAAGCGTCGTGGCGACATGCAGAACTGGATTAAAACAAAAGCAGTATATGAACGTTTATTTCGCAAAATACTACGGGATAACAATGTTCCCGAGGAATTTATTTACTTAAGTATGCTTGAAAGTGAAATGAAAACGGATGCCAGATCCAATGTCGGTGCAACCGGTCAATGGCAATTTATGAGTTACACGGCAAAAAGCTTTGGACTGAAATATGATTACTGGGTGGATGAGCGCCGCGACCCTATAAAGGCAACAGAAGCCGCTGCGAAGTATTTATTGTATTTATATGAGGAATTTAAAGATTGGTATTTGGTGATGGCAGCCTTTAATGCCGGAGAAGGACGAGTGGGACGCTCGATACGCGCTGAACATACCCGGGATTATTGGAAAATGAAGACCCTACCGCGTGCCACCCGCCAATATATTCCGCATATTATGGCTGTTGCCGCTATCAGCATGAACCCGGAAAAATATGCTTTTATCAATTATAAACCAAAACCCATCTGGGGTGATTTTGATACCTTAACTCTTAACAACAG
>JAGLUM010000370.1 GCA_023134755.1 Fidelibacterota bacterium
TTTGAATTTTTTCTTTATGGTTAACTCCAAAACGGTGCTCCTCGTCAATTATTAACAACCCTAAATCGTTAAAAAACAATGTATTAGATAATATTTTATGAGTTCCAATAAGTACGTCGATCTTATTTTCATTTATTTCACGGATCAGTATTTTTAGAGCAGTTCGGGGTACAAAGCGATTGATATATTCCACCCGGATACCAAAAGGTTCAAGCCGCTCGCGAAAAGTTTCATAATGCTGAAAACAGAGAAGGGTTGTCGGTACAAGAATGGCAACCTGTTTACCGGAATAGACAGCTTTAAATGTCGCGCGTATTGCAACCTCTGTTTTTCCAAACCCCACATCTCCACAAATAAGGCGATCCATGATACGCGAAGATTCCATATCCATTTTTGTTTCCGAAATTGCCAGACGTTGATCGCGGGTTTCATCGTAAGGAAATGATGCCTCTAAGCGAAGTTGATCGGGGGTATCTTTATCAAAAGCAAACCCGGGAAGCTTTTTACGATCGCGGTAAAGAGAAAGCAGATCATAGACGGTCTTTCGCAAATATTGCCGAGTTGAATGTTTTACCTGATCCCAGCGGGTGCTTCCAAGTTGATCAAGTGAAACCTGTTTTGCATTTTCGCCGGTATATCTAAAAATTTTATTCATGTAACGTACGGGGACATACACAATGTCTTTGTTTTTATATTCAACCACCATTGCTTCTTGCCGCACCCCGCGAAAGCTAAGAGGTTCAATTCCGCGATAGATACCAATACCATAATCAATATGAACAATCGCATCACCATAACGCAGAGATTCAATAGAATCAATACGGTTTGATCTTTCTGGAATAAAGCGTTTATTCGGGTTAACATAATGTTCTTTATGATAGAGCTCACGGCCAGATAAAAGCATTAAGTCAAGAGGCTTGTAATAAAATCCATGCCGAATATTTTCAGGTACATAATCTGCATGGTTTCCCAGCTTTTCCCGCAAGGATTCCAAAACAAGATCATGCCCGGAAAAAACCACAATTTTACTATTTTGCTGTATAAGATTCGTGTAGTAAGCAGTATCGCGAACATTACGCGGCGGATCCACGGGAGCAATTGAAAAAGCCACATCCGGCTGTAGAGCCTGTGCGTCAAAAAGAATCTGTTTGCGCTGAACATCGGGTAAATACACCGACATTTTGTTGCTGTTTTTTGGATCGGCAATGCGTACAATAAGCGCATGTTCCGGAAGTATGTTTCCAACTGTAGAATGAACAAACGATGAAAATGAGGCAGGGCGAACATGCCCGCTATCACATGTTTCAAATGTGTTTTGATCGTGCGGATTAAAGCGCCGCAGTGACTCTACGGTATCAGCAAAAAAATCAACGCGCAAGGGGTACGTTTCCCCGTAGGGATAAATATCCACGATGCCCCCGCGAATTGCAAATTCACCACAGTATTCTACCATTTCACTGCGTTGATATCCCATCTCGTGCAGCCGGTTTGCAAGTCCGGAAAATTCGATTTCCCGCCCGGTTTTAATATGTAGAATATGCTCACGTAAACCTTTTTTATCCGGAACGCGGCAGTCGAACACTTTTTCAGAAGAAATAAGCATATCAATAGAATCTTCATAGAAGTCTGAGACAAAGCGATTAAGATGATTCTCAAGAACAGAACGATTGCGCACAGCAGAATCGGATTGAAATAAAGGGATCCAAGCCAGAGTTTCTGAGGGAAAAAAGGCCAGGGCGTCAGCATAAAATGATTCTGCTGCAAATTCATTTTCTATCAATACAAGAGGGAAATACCCCTGTTGTTTTGCTGCCAGAAGCCAACACAATATAAAAGAGGGATTTGCCGTATTCAGAGTCAGAGATTCCCGATGGCGCAACAATGAAAAAGTGGACATAAATAACGGATCAGTCTCAAAGCGCTTTACTATTTGAGCGGCAGTATATGTTTCACGTGAAACCAGGGGAGTGTCAGTCTTTTCCATGGCAAATAATACAAAATAAGTTGTGGGTTTTAAATGAAAAAATCCAGAAGGAGCCCAAAAGAAAAAACCCACCGTATGTTTCACATGAAACACTGTTTGTTTTTTTTCATGTTTGATATTTGTCCGGGGAATTCCTATATTTTTAATATTGAAAAGCAAACCATAGGAACACAGGCATGAACATGTCTTTTTTTAAATATCATGGCGCAGGGAATGACTTTATTCTTATTGATGATTTTGACCGGGTTTTTCCGCAAGACGATAATGAACTTATCCGGACAATGTGTGACCGACGATTTGGTATTGGTGCGGACGGATTGATATTACTTTTACCGTCAACATCAAAAGATTTTAAAATGATCTATTTTAATTCTAACGGCCACGAGGGAACAATGTGCGGGAATGGCGGCCGCTGCTTGCTTGCTTTTGCCCGGGATCGTGGACGCATCTTCGGAAAGAGCCACATTTATTTTGATGCCATTGACGGGGAACACGAAGGATATTTTATTGATCACAATACCGTGCGCCTGAAGATGCAAAATGTTTCGGGTTTAAAAAAACAGGGCAAGGGATATCGCATTGACACCGGATCTATACACCATGTGGAATATGTGGATAACCTTGTGGATATGGACGTATATCGTCACGGGAGGACGATAAGACGTCATAATAGTTATGCACCGGATGGTTGTAATGTAAATTTTATCCAACCAGAAAAGGACGGAACACTATCTCTTCGCACCTACGAACGCGGGGTGGAAAAAGAGACACTTTCTTGTGGAACGGGGTCGGTAGCTTCGGCAATTGTACATCACGCACGAGGGCATCAACACGAAGAATATATCATTAATACACGGGGCGGTATTTTAAAAATAAGTTTTCGTTTTCATGAAAATATATA
>JAGLUM010000371.1 GCA_023134755.1 Fidelibacterota bacterium
CACGGAGATGCAGCATCATCAGGTTTATTGTATTTATAATCCGATAAAAGAAGTATTTCTTTTGTATTACCTGTTTTCACATCAATCTGAAAAATGCCGCTCCAATTATTCATGCCTACTTGGTTTTTATCTCTCCCAATTACAATGATTGATTTTCCGTCAGGAGACCAGCGTGGATCCAAAGCTAAATTCAAACTATTTCCAAGTGCTCGTTCTGTGTGTGTATTCAAATCCTGAATTGTTAGTTGCCAGGGACTAGCAGCTTTCCCGTCCTCTTTAATATAAGCTAAGTATTGCCCATCCGGAGACCATTTGGCTTGAAAATTTGAACCTATTGTTGATTTACCTTCTTGTTCTTGCAGCTCTCCAGTTTTTATATCAAATGGGGTTATATAAGTAGTAAAATTACGCCTGGAAAAACCGAAATAGCATTCGCCATTTTTAGTAATTCCCATAGGTTCTACTTCACCAATATCAGTGTATAATCGTCTTTCTTGCCCAATAGGCTTTCCATTATCGACAGTTAATGCCCATAGATCCCAGGTTCCAGAGCGATCACTATTAAATAAGAACTCATTTCTTTCTGGCATCCAACCCATCACCCTATCATTTGCCGGATGTTCAACCAAAGCGATTTCACCTTTTCCATCCATCGACAGTATATTTATATCAAAAGTTCCATTTTGGGATTCGTTTTTAAAGTGATATGCTATATAATTTTCGTCTGGAGAGCTTGTTAACCCCCAATTTCTTGGTTTAAAGGTCTCCAAGATCTCTATTGTCCCATCTAAAATGTTATAAGAACCAAATTGACTATCGGCTCCTTTTTTCTTTATGTTGATAATAATCTCTTTATCCGAAAGCCAGCTAACAGGATACACTTCAACACCTTCTTTCCTGTATAGAAGCCTTGGGAGTGGATTATCTATATTAATGAGGTATAAATCAGAAGCATTATCATTATACCAGGAGTAAGCAATCTGTTTCCCATTAGGAGAGATAACATTATAATATGCATACTGCATGGGAGCGTCCCAACTTCCGGACACCAAACTTTTATTTTGTTTAGTGTTCAAATTGCGAACTGCCAAGTCACCCGTATCCCAATTCACAAAGGAAAGATATTCTCCATCAAATGAAACACTTCCACTGTTGTCCACATCCGGACCGGTCCATACTTGTTTGATCACAATTCCTTTCGGTATTTTTTCAGCAATTAGTATTAACTGGGAAAGCCTCTCCCTTGCAATGGCCACTTCGTTTTTTTGACCGGGGAAATTATTAACTAATCGTTGATAAGCTTTGGTAGCTTCATCCCTTCCCAGTTTTTCATAACACAGTCCTATGTGCAGTAATGCTTTTGCTTGTAATGACTTATCCGCATTCCGGTTTTCTACAATTTTATTAGAAATATTGATCGCCTTATTCAAGGCGCCTTCGCCCTCTTCTTTTATTAAGCCTTTTTGGAATAATTTATCCGGGCTTTGAGCATATAAAGGTGTTATGCTGCCAACTAAAATGGCTGTGGCTAAAATGATAGTTGTTATGAGTCGTTTCATGTCTCTTTCCTCCGAATTTAATTTAACTTCTTAGGTGAAATTAATTCTTTATAGGAGGCTCGTTGTCATATGAAAGTAAAAGTTACGTAATAATTACGTCATGGCAATACAAATATTTTATTAATGGATATGTCATCATCTCTTAAGATCGAAGAGTCGAAGGTTGAAAAGATATTCTTGTAATTGCACGAGACGGTCGAGATCGTCTCGTTTAATTATAGCCATTACAAAAATTATTTCTTAGAGATTACCAATCACTAGTTACTAGTTTCGAGTTACCGGTTTGCCACCCGTATCCGCCGACTGGCGGAGAAGGCTGATCTTCATGCAACTGTCTGACAAATAGGGGAAAGATCAAAAGATAACAGCTAACTTCTACTGGCAATATTAATTATTATCCAAACCACAGTACATATTATGGCTACTACTCTCATAGTTTTTCCTTTTTGTCGTGATTCTTCATTATATTTTGGTCCGGCAATAGAACTACTAATGATAATTCCTATTAATCCACCCAAAATCGTAAAAATCCAACCAGTAATAAGTAATCCAATACTAACTTGTTTTCCGTATGGTGATTTACCGCATTCAGGACAAAATTTAACATCTTCTGCTAACTCAGTTTTACAGAAATTACAAATCATATTTCACTCCTTTTATAAAACTACTCCACAATTGCCTATAACATCATTGTTCATAATTATTTCTATCAACTAAAAACAGTATCCAAAACCCATATTGAATAATACTCCACTTCCATCTATTTCTTCCCACTCGGGACAAGGAGCAGTAGTAAAACTAATTCCATTTTCTATCCCTTCATTAAATTTATATTTAATTCCAAAGGCATACTTCAAATCAAAAAACATAAATACAGATCCAAGACCAAAATCACCACCGATTAATAAATGTGGGCCAAAGGCATAATCATATTTAACTGTTGTCTCAATACCAAGTCCCTCCCTGTAAAGTTCAGGTGATATATAGCAAGCTATACCCAATCCACCGTATGCATTGCCAAATTCTTCTCTATAAAAACGATAGATGCCTGTAACACTTAAGGGGACCCTTAAAAAATAACCATCACCATTTTCTAATGCCCCACAAGAATTCTTATGTGATCCTAATCCTACTTCTATACCCAGTTTGGGGTTTATGTTGTATCCCGCTTCAACGTTAAAATGAGACCCTATTCCCCCTTCTACCATAACTTCTTCGCCTGTTGTAAGCCAAAAATATAGCGGGATATCTTCCACGCCTCCACCACCTATACC
>JAGLUM010000372.1 GCA_023134755.1 Fidelibacterota bacterium
TTTTCAAATTTTTCAAAAAGAGTAAAGGCATCTGCGCTAGTACCGGCAAACCCGGCTAAAAGTTTATTATTGTATAATTTCCGCACCTTCACGGTTTTGGCTTTCATTATGGTGTTTCCCAAAGTTACCTGTCCGTCACCGGCAATGGCGGCTTTTCCGTTGCGATGTACTCCGAGAATGGTTGTGCTTAGAATTTTTTCCATTTGTTTTCCTTTTTATGTCTTTCGCCGCTTACCCGAACCCGGAATTCCCAGTTTTTCGCGATATTTGGCAACTGTCCGTCGTGCAATATGATAGCCTTTTTCTGTGAGGGCAGCTCGTAATTGTTCATCATTAAGCGGTTGAGTTTTATTTTCTTTATTTATAATATTCTGTAGGTCTTGACTCAAGTCCCGGATAGAAATGCTGGCACCATCATTGCGACCTGCTTTTTCACTGAAAAAATATTTCAATTCATACATTCCGGATGGGGTTTGCATGTATTTTCCATTGACAACGCGAGAGACCGTTGAAATATCTAATCTTGTATCTTCGGCCACTTCTTTCATAACCAGTGGAGCCGGATAATCGCGCCTGTCCATTAGAAATTCATGTTGGTGCTGAACAATGGACTGTGAAATCGCAATGATAGATCGTTTCCGCTGTTCAATGGCATTCATAAACCAGGTTGCTGCCTGCTTATTACTGGTTAAATAGCGTTTTGTATTCCGGTCCAGATCTTTTTTATCTAACATGTTTAAATACGTTTCCGATAAATGAATTGCCGGGGTTCCTGTTTCACTGAGCGCGACATAAAATGTCCCGTTTTTTTCCCGCAACAAAATATCAGGAATAATGGTTTTTGTCATATAATCGTTGTGCCCGCTGCCGGGTTTGGGGTTCAGTTTTGCAATTTGTTCATTTGCGTATTGCATGTCGCTCTCTGATATATTCATTGCCTTCTGAATTGTATCATATTGCTTTGTTATGTAATCTTCATAATATTTTTCAATGATCTCAATGATAAAGGGTTCCTCATATTGTTCTTGCAGTTGCAGCAACATACATTCCTGTAAATCCCGTGCGGCAATACCCGGAGGTCCCAGTTGCTGTACTTGCTGCAAAACATGCTCTGCGCTTTCGGTCGGAACAGACAGTTTATAAGCAATATTTTCAATCGGTATACCGGTTAAAAATCCGTTTTCATCCAGACTGCCAATTATTTCCTCGGCAATGATAATTTCCTGATCATTCATGCCCGATTCCTTGATTTGGATTAACAGCCTATCAAAGAAATCGAGTTGTTCCGCTTGCGGAATATCGAGTATCTCTAATTTATCGAATGTACTATTCCGAACGGAAGAACCATATTCCTGCCATGTGAAAACTGGATCTTCCTGTGGAATATTATTTTCCCTCTTTTGGTTGGGATCTTCTTCAATTTCCAGCAAGGGATTTTTTTCAACTTCTTTCAGAATTGCGTGTTCTAAATCTATTTGTGATAATTGCGACAAACGCGCAATCATCAGCTGCAACGGTGCAAGTTTTTGAATTTGCTGTTGAGATAATTTTTGTTTCATGCTGTCTGTTTATCGGCCCAACTTAAAGTTAGCCCCAAAATAGAGTCGCCGGGCATCCGGATCATTGGCAAGAAACTCCGCGCTTCCTGCTTTTAAAATCGTACCTTGATACAGCAAATAGGAGTGATCGGTAATGGATAGGGTTTCATGAACGTTATGATCCGTAATAATAAGCCCAATACCTTTATCCTTCAAGCAGACAACCATCTCCTGAATATCTTCAACGGCAATGGGATCAATGCCGGCAAAGGGTTCATCCAAAAGGATAAATTTCGGGTCGGTTGCAAGGGCTCTGGCAATTTCTGTGCGGCGGCGCTCTCCTCCGCTTAAAGTATAACCTTTATTTTTTCGGACTTGCTCAAGTTTAAATTCATCAACAAGGGTATCGATCTTATCATTGATCTCTTTTTTGTCCTTATAAAACATTTCCAGTACAAGCCGTAAATTATCTTCTACTGAAAGTTTGCGAAATACTGAGGCTTCCTGGGGAAGATAGCCAATACCCATCTGCGCGCGTTTATACATGGGAAGTTTTGTAATGTCCTGACCGTCTAAAAAAATATGGCCGGAATGGGGGCGTATCATTCCGGTGATCATATAAAAACTGGTGGTTTTTCCGGCACCGTTCGGGCCAAGCA
>JAGLUM010000373.1 GCA_023134755.1 Fidelibacterota bacterium
ACATAGTCGCCGTCTTCATCCAAACCAACATTTTTTATAGTGTATTCAACAATAATAAAATCATCTGCCAAGGGATTACTCCAGGCATAGGTACGCTCTTTTATGGTTATACCCAAGGGATCATCACCGGAGCTGGACAGCGGCTGTGTTACATCCCAGTACTTGGTGTAGGTTTCCTGTTCCGCACGCTCACCCGGGGTAAAAACATGAATGGAATCAATCGGTGCATACTCACCGTCGCGTTCATTTAACACACTGTATTTAATAGTGCCACCGTCATCATAACCGGCAGACAGCCAAATACAACCGGCATAGAGATAGGAATTCCCCGAGCCGGCCGGCCATTCACAGGAAGGTGCCGGTGCGGTATAACTGTCGTCACCAATTTCACCATGGTTTGTGATATTGTTCCACAGCATCCCGATCTTATGTACAAAACTATCATAGCTTACCACCGGATTTTGCGCCCACAATCCGGTCAGGAAAAGCAGGGTTACACAGAATACAATGATATATTTTTTATTTATTTTCATCAACTTCTCCTTTATCATTAGAACTTAACCGATAATCCGGCGCGGAATTGACGCGGGTCATTATAGACCTCCGGGTTATAGATATACGAGTAATCAATATCCTGCCTGATGATCGCAGCATCCTCTCTCAGGTTATAAAACTGCGTTGATCCAATGTAGCCTATGTAGAATGAATTAAAGACATTGAATACGTCGAGAAAGATGTCCATTTTAACCGGACCCATGCTGATACGGCGGTTTAAGCGCATATCAAGACTGTATTTCCACGGCAGACGCAAATCATAGGTTTGACCTGTTCCAAAAGAAGAATACGGTAAACCGCTATTTACATCCAGCTGGAAATTCGCACGCCAGTTCCGTAAGAGCGGAGATAAACGTGCAGGAGTTTTTAATGTGATATTCGCATTTATGGTATGGGTTTGATCATAGCCTAATGGAAACATCTTCTGGTCTTCCCCGAACAAGGGTGCATTGTAATCATTATACAAGCGTCCCTGCGCGGTGGAAAAGGTATAGTTGATTGAGGCGCCCCAAAAATCCGTTAAGGCCTTGTATAGTGCAAATTCAACACCTTTAATATTGGCGTAATCGGCATTTACATAGATATTTCCATCATTGGGCGTATTGATAAAAACATATTTCTGATAATTCATCAGGTTGGTTACATCTTTGTAATATCCATTCACTGATATTTTTAATGTCGGTGAAAAAAGATGCTCAAGACCGATATCATAGGAAATCGTCTTTTCTGCTTGCAATGAGGGATTTCCCACATAGTTGCCGGTCATTGTCAGATTATCATATCGCAGGTTCCGATATAGATAGTAGCTGTCCGGACGCTGAAAATAATGGCCGTAGGTAAACATCAGTTTATCCCGGTCCGTGATCGGAAATGATAATCCAAAACGCGGACTTAGCTGATGTGTCGGCTTTGCTTCCTGCGGATCCGTCAAGATGGGAACTCCATTGGAATCAACCAGCGAAAAGGGATCTAAAAAATCGCCGGGATACAATACCGGATCGCCGAAACCGCTGGGATTAAAATAATCGTAGCGTAGCCCCATCAAAGCAACCAGTCCTTTAAATTCCATCTTATCCTGGACGTACAAGCCAAAATCGATGTTGTCTTCCGACCAGATATCGGTGCGAAAATAG
>JAGLUM010000374.1 GCA_023134755.1 Fidelibacterota bacterium
TCACCTGAATGCCGGCTTTACATAGAGCTATTTTTTCTTGAGGTGCATCAAGATAAATTTCATATCGATTTTTACTATTAAGTTCTTTAATGAGTTTATTATAGATTTCATCATATTCATTACCGATTTTATTCAAAGTTTCATTGCGAGCATTTTTCTGTAAGACGAGAAACAAAGAACTTAAATAAGGTAAAAGTTCTTCCTCAAGGTATTCTTTTTTTACAGCCTCAACTTCTTTTTTGGTAATTAAGCCTCCGGAGATCTTTTTATCAAGGGCACTAGCTTGACCATACTTATCCAGGTAGCCGTCAATTTCTTTTTGTATTGCCGCTTGTCCATCCAGTTTTTCAATAATGGCTTTCCATGTTTTCAGATCCCGCTTGCCGAAATTTCTATAATAATCAAAGTAAGCATCCCTTAAAGCTTCCTGTCGGGCACTTACCGCCATCTCACCGAAAGATGTTAGCATGTAATCAAAAACCTGTAGTCCAGTGCCTGCGATTTTCAGGGATTTCCAACCCCATTTCCCGATAACATAAAACATACTGGTTTTTGTTGCATTACTTGCTGCCTTTAGATTATCGCCATCGCTGTAATCTATAGCAATTTGCAGTACCGCTAAACTATTCCCAATATATCCCATTGTGGTATTAACTTTTTTCAACGCACTGGGTTCCCAAACCTCAAATATCACATTTTGCGGCAGACCTTCAAGAGAAAAAGCATAATTAAAGGCATTCCATGCGGCTGTTTCAGCTTTGTCCTTATTCGGTTGATCCGGATCCTTAAAAATATCTTTATAAATATTTTCTTTTTCTAAAAATCTTATAATGCCGCCCCAGGAAGCATACTCCTGTTTCATTTTTTCCTTCTGTGCAAAAGCGGATACCGCACATATAGCACATAAGAATATAATGATCCGTTTATTCATGATAATATCCTTTGTTGAAATTGTGTTACTTAATAATAACAATATAAAAATGATTTAAAGAAAATAAAATGATTTAAACCCTAAAAAATAACGAATTGTCAACTTTAGACAGGAAGCAAATAACTTGTTCGTTAAGCGCTTTAAGCTAAATTACTTATTATTCATTTTTTATTCTCAAACAAAAGGTATTATATTAGCGCGCTATGGAACAGCAATTGAAAACGCCCGCCCTTCTCTTTGAATATATTCAAAGGATTTGTTATATATGAAAAAGTTACGCAGAAACGCCAGGATGTTGTGTCTTCAGATGTTGTATGCATATCTTCAACAGCCTGATGAAAATCTGGATGATGTTATTCAGAACGGTCTCTTACTCAACGAGAACCCGGAATTTGATGAAGCGTTTTTTCGCGAGCTGATCCATACAACAATACGAAATCTTGACCATCTGGATGAACGGATCAAGAAGCGCTCTAAAAATTGGGATTTTTCCCGCATCACACTAATGGATAAAATTATTCTGCGGCAATCAATCGCCGAAATGATGTTCATTGAAGATGTACCGCCGCGAGTGACCATCTCTGAGGCCATCGAGCTTGCAAAGGATTTTTCAACTGAAGAGAGCCATGTATTTGTAAATGGCATGCTTGACCGTATTTACAAAGACCTTATTGAAGAAGGTATTTTGCCCGAAGATATTAAACCTGTGAAAGAAGGTTAAACACACAATGATATTCGATAAACTTTTAATAAAATTATTTGGTACACCCTCCGGACGTTATCTAAAAAATATTACACCTCTTGTTCCTGAGATCAACGCAGCCTGTGAAGCATTAAATGATGTCAGTGATGATGATTTGCGCGTAAAAACGCAGGATATGATCACAATAGTTGCCAAGCGCCGTGAGAAAGTAAAAGAAGAATCTGAAGCATCCAAATTATCTCTGGAAGCCATAGATGCTGCGATTTATGAAGCAGAACAAGAGGCTTTAAAGGAGCTGAAGGTGGAAGCTTTCGGTATGGTTAAGCAGGCCTGTAAGCGT
>JAGLUM010000375.1 GCA_023134755.1 Fidelibacterota bacterium
AGCAGTTGTTTATAGGTTTGCGGCGATTGCGGAAGAGCATAAAATTTCCCGGGATTAATACGGCTGGGCACAAGATAATCCCGTGCGCCTTCCGGGGTGGATTTCATTAAAATAGGCGTTTCAATTTCTATAAAATCACGTTCCGTCAAAAAACGGCGTACAGATTGCGCGGTCCGGTGACGAATTTCCATGTTGCGTTTTAATGTTGCGGTGCGCAAATCGAGATAACGGTATTTTAAGCGAAGATCTTCACTTCCCGTTTCACGTTTTGTGATCTCAAAAGGGGTCGTTTTCGCCTTATTCAGCATTTCAAAATCATTGGCTACAAGTTCAATTTCACCTGTTGTAATTCCGGGATTCACAGAATCGGCGGGCCGTGCTGTTACAATCCCGGCAACAGCGATCACATCCTCATTGTTCAGATGTTTAACGATATTCAGGATGTCTTCCGGTAAATTATTGTCAAAGCGGACCTGAACTACGCCATAGCGGTCCCGCACATCTACAAAATAAATACCTCCCAAATCACGGCGTGTATTTACCCATCCGTTAATTCGGACTTGCTTTCCTTCGACAGCTTTCGTTAGACTGCCACATCTATGATCACGTTTTAAGCGCATAAGACTCCCATTATTATTCGGGGATAAATTACACGAAAATGCGGATATTTCCAATGCTTTCTTGGGCTGAAGTGATTGAATTGATCCGGTATGTTTCTATGATATATTTATAAAAATTATATTTCTTATTATCCGCCAGACATCACACGCATCAGATAAGCAAAACCTATTCCGATATAATTGCCGATAACCCATCCAGCAATACCTACCAGCATACCGGTCATTATCACTTGTTTGTTTTTCAAAATAGAAGCTACTACCGGTACAAAGGGAGGGGAATAGACCAAGGCTGTCATTGCGATAAGATGTGTGTCAGCATCAACTTTCATTAATTTCGAAAACAGGGTATGAATTACAAATGCAAGAATAAGCAGCACAGCAACATATAAAATAATAACCGGGGTAGTCCCGATCAGTTTACCAATATCCGCCATGGAACTCACCACGAGAGCAAATACAAGCAGAAAATAATGTCCAAGCTGAAATGTCATTTTGATATTGCGGATTTTTGGCATAAAAGAAGCTAACACACCCAGAGTAGTAATAATCAATATAGCTACCACAGAGGATATGCCTTCCGGAACCAGAAAACTCGCTCCGCCGCCAATGGCAAAAATTACTGTTGCCAATCCAAAAGCGCCCAGTAAAGGAAGAAAATCCTGTTTTTGAAATCCCTTAAAATAGGGTTCAAAATTATCCATCTGCTTGATATTTTTCTGGTGAGTATCCCCGGATAATTTTTTAAACGGAAGAAGCACCTTCTTTAAAAGTCGGGGAATGACAGATAAAATAAGCAAAAATAAAATACCACCGACTAATACATCTGAGGCATGTACTGCAATATAATTTGAGGAACTAATTTCCAGTCCGGTACCGATTGCAGCTAAATTGGGTGTTCCTCCACTGTAGCAACCAATTAACATTCCGGACATTTTCCAGCCTTCATCACCCAAATGAGGTGCAAAAATTAAATATGCAACAGCCGAAGCAATAATAACTGATACCAGTGCGCCCAAAAAGGCTTTCCCGGCAGTTCCTGCTTGTTTTCCCCACCCGCGTAAATCCATAGAGAAAAAAATCAGCGGAAGAGCAAGTGGGATTACCAGCATATTGAGGGTATCCTGTGTTGCAGTTATGTCATCAGGAAGAATACCAATATTTCCAATAATTAATCCGACAACATAACAAATAACAATAGCACCGAGGCTGTCAAGAAATTTACTTTTTGAAGCTGCCCAAAGAATGAAGGCAGGACAAGCCAGAAAAAATAATACCCATAGAATTGTTAAAAACATATAGCCCTCCTTGTGTAAGTGTAAAAATGCATCTCCTGCTTGTTAAAATTAACTATTTATTTAACTGACACCAAGAATAAATTCTATTTAAACTTGAATCGGAAATATTAAGCATTTAATCTGCTCCTCGTCTTTATTTGATTTAAAAACCAGGAATGCCGATTAACCCTGTGAAATAAATCAAAGATTTAGCTTTGCTATTTCACGGGGTTAACGATTTTTGATTTGTTCTGGTATTAGATCTTAGTTCTTAAATCGTTAATCCTTGTTCGATATTCAATTATTTGATCTTTCAGTTCTCCCTGCCAATAACTTGCCACAAGATTTTGAAGCACATTTTACACTGATAATGTGATTATCTCTTTTATTTATGCTGTTTTTATTAAAACTTGCCTCAAGTTTTTTTCAACATTCTGTGTTACTCATCACATTATTTTTACTGCAATACGGAAAAACGGTCAAGAAAACTTGAGTCAAGTTTTCATTTTCATCATTTTCATCGGGCTAAGTTTTACTCAAGAGGTATATTTTTTTTCATTCCGCTTGTGCTTTACTAACATCTTATCATATATTATTTCATGCGAATAGCATTGATACAAACACCCGTGGAAGACTTTTATAGTACAGTACAGCGAACATATCCGCTGGGACTTACTTATCTGGCTGCAGGGTTAAAGGAATTGCCGGTAGATATGGAGATCATCGATTTTTTAACTGCCCATGGCCGGCAAACAATACCGGTTCCGGATGCATTTCTTCCTATTATATCCTATCTCCCCTACGACCGCTCCCCTATCGCGGCTTTTCATACTTATTATCATATTGGTACTTCCTGGGATTCTATACGAAACTATTTTGAAAACCATTTTTATGATATCTGTGCTATTTCATCAAATTTTTATACTTACAGCGAAGAGGTTCTCACCACGGCAGAGATAATAAAATCGGTATCGCCACAGACCATTATTATTGTCGGTGGCCAGAATGTAGGTCCATATCATTCCTTATTTACAGATTCCCCGGATATTGATTATTGTCTCCAAGGCGAAGCAGAGATATCATTCTGCCGGTTAATTGAATGCTTATTGGATAAAAATGAATGTATTGAAAACATTGCGGGTTTATGGAATGCATCTTCTAAAATTTGGAATTCACCGGAAATACAAAAAGATTTTACTTTCTCTCCGGATATTTCCGCTTTGCCTGCTGATACATACCGTATTGCCGGAAAACCGGCAATTATGATTTCAACGTCGCGGGGCTGCCCGATGGGATGCCGATTTTGTTCTGTTTCACAGACTTTTGGATCCCGTTTGCGGCTTAAATCTGTGAACCGGGTTCTTAAAGAAATGCAAACCGCCTACGACCGCGGAATTCAGGTATTTGATCTTGAAGATGATAATTTTACTTTCGACCGACCTCATTGCATCAATTTATTAAACGGAATAATCAATCAATTTAAAGGAAAAGTTGATTGTTATGCCATGAATGGACTGAGTACGGAACATCTGGATGAAGAAATAATTGATCTGCTTATTAAAGCAAATTTTAAATTGCTTAATCTATCGATTGCCACTGTTTCTGCTACACATCTCAAAGAACTGCACCGCTTTATGAACATTAACACCTTTACGCGTGTTGCCCGTTATGCCGGTGAACAAAAGCTTAAAACCATAGGGCATTTCATTGCCGGTTTGCCCGGTCAATCCCCAGAAGATATTCTGCACACCATGCGGGTTCTTGCTAAACTCCCCCTTGTTCTTGGCATTTCACCCTTTTATTATATACCGGGCATAGATATAGAAGTCCCAAATATTCCACCATCATGTAAAGAAGCTCGTTTAACGCGTTTTTGGCCTGCAGATTACCTTCTCTCTAAACGGGATTTGATCACCTTATTTCGCTTATCACGCTGGATAAATTATGTTAAAGAACAACTTAAAGAAAGACACCTTGATTCCATCGCATTCACGAATATTGCACGTGTTTTCAGCGATGATACTTTTATCAACAGTCTAATAAAACACAAAGAACTCATCGGCATTGATTCAGAACATCATTTCTATCCTCATACAATTTCCCAATCGATCCTGGAATGTTTTTTCACATCCTTTAAGGATACATTTATTCATTGCGGATAATTGCTCATAAATGTAAATTGATATACAATAGAGGATTTAGAGATGAAAAAAATTATTTTGTTTATACTGATCGGGGTTATCATGATGGGATTCTTTTCACAACATAAAGTAATGGCTGCCACAGAGGGGAAAATAATTTCCCTGCCTTCTCCGCAACGTGAAGGCGGACTCCCGCTGATGGAGGCCTTAAGTCAACGAATAAGTATTCGATCCTATACAGACACTAAACTTCCGGAACAAGTTCTGTCCAATTTGCTCTGGGCTGCGTGGGGTTATAACCGGCAAGAGCTAAAGAAACGCACCGCGCCTTCATCCATGAACAAACAGGAAATTTCCCTGTATTTGGCTATGGAGGACGGCCTTTATCTCTATGATGCCGCACAGCATGCCCTTATATGTGTAAAATCAGAAGATCTGCGTAAAAAAACCGGTTCCCAGCTCTTTGTCGGTAGTGCA
>JAGLUM010000376.1 GCA_023134755.1 Fidelibacterota bacterium
GTTGGCAATACCGCCATTCCGACAATCCCTGTTGGACTTAGTGATTTACCCATTGTTTGGTAGATATATCCATAGTTGTGCTTGCCCGGTATTTCTTCCACGATAAGTTGGTGAATATAGCCCGCGGGAGACCAAAGCACATCAGATCCCACAAAACCGAGATTCTTTTGTTCTCCTCCCCGGGTAATGTAGATCGTCACCGGTTCCCGCATGATACTGAATTCAGTCCCTTCATGTATCCGGAACTCCACAAAGCCTTTTGATGAGCTTCCCGACGAACGATCAACATGCTTTATTCCTGACGTCGCGCAACCGAATACCAGTCCCAGGAGAAGCAAATATGTCCCAAACCTGACTAAACGTGTAAGCTGAGACCTTCGACTGCCTGATTGGCAAATACCCTGTACTTCTTTCATGTTATGATCCTTTCTGTTTTGCTAACTTGTAAGTATAACCTTCAAGAAAGAGAATACACCTCCCGCAAAAACAGGACCAAAAACCCTAAATAGAATAGAAAAAATACTAAAAAACAGAAAATGCAGACTCATACTGAACCTCCTTGAAATGGTTATATACCCAACAAGTTATTCTATAAGTCCTTACATTATACAAATTATATAATTATTTCCCTTCTCCTGCAAGAATAATTCCATTCATTCTTGTATGTGCTAAATACATAATATTACAAAAAGATTTTTTATCTCTTTAAAATATTCTCAATGTTAATGGTGGAGGTTATGGGCAGTACGGGTTTTACTGTATTGATCTTACAACCTACTCCAATATTTATTAAATGTTTATATTTTTCAATTTACTACTTCACCCTGTACTATTTATAAACCTTTGTCACGGGCTAAGCTTTTTATTCCTTGATTTTTTAATCTAAATATAGACCTGCAATTGCAAATAAGTATATTGACATCCAATATGTCGAAAGAATTAGAATTTCAGCAATTTTAAAAGATCTTTTAAATTTATTATACGCAATTAATGAATCAGAAAAGGTGAATAGCAAAGATGCAATTGCAATACCAAAAAATACTATTGACATATTTGAAAAAATCAGCCCAATAGCCTGCCAATTCATTATTATTATAACAGTCATATAAATTGCCACCGGAATAGAGTATTTATGCAAATCTTTTCTTAAATAAATGAAGTAGGAACCAGTAATTAGCACCAAAATAACCAACGGAATAATATTCCAATGAAAACCATATAGACTTGAAAATGCAATAGTAAATCCAATATAAGCTAATAAAAATGATGACAATCCATAAAGGAAATATTTTTTGTTAATTAGTAAAATATCTCCAATTAAAGAAAATACTAATGAGACAATAATCATCGTTGTATAATTACTGCTAAATCTAAAATAAGCTATTATCGCAATTGAGATTATTAATATTGTAGTCAGCGGTTTAAATACTGAGTACATTTTAATATTGTCACGTTGCCTGAAAATTATTGCGAATATTGCAGAGATTAAAATACCCAAACTTAAAATTTCTATTTTCATATGCTTAAAATTATATTTCAGTTATTTATACAATACTGTAGCATACATTTATTCTTGTTGATTTTCAAGCGTATTTTCTATTCACTTTTGTATGTGCTAACTGCATAACAATACATTTTTTCAGTTATAAACACACACGGACACTATCAGGTGTCCGTGTTTTACATTTTTATAATCAATCTGATTTACAGATTATTCAAATATTATTACCAATTTTTGGGGTTGTTGCGGATGTAGTGTTCGCATTTCATGTAATCAATGCTGTCATTTATTATTCTGTCATAAAATCGGGATTGCCAACCGAAAATAATATGGTGTTTTTGGGCATATGTGGTAACTGATGATTTGAAACCGCGGATGATGGATGCCAAATTTTTGCGATGTGCTCCAAATTGGTGCATCGTAGAGATGCGATGCATCGCGTCTTTACTCCCAATATTTTGTTTCAAATTATATTGATTTTTACCAATTGTAATAATTGCATGAAAATGATTGGGCATAACAATCCACGCACCCAATTTCAAATTCATATCGGGTCGGATATCTGGTGTTTTCAACCATTCAGATTGTACAATTTCCCCAATTTTCGTTAATACCATTTCCCCATGCACAATTTTCCCAAAATACGGTTTCCGATCTTTCGTCTTTATCGTCACAAAATAGTCTGCATTCCATCCGTAATTCCAATTTTGCAATCGGGTAGATTCTATGCGGTATTTATTTTGAAATTTTTTAGACATAATTTTATTTTTCCATTGTAAAGACAATGTAATGCATTGTCTTTGCCCTTAACATATTATAATTTTATCAATATTAAGTCCACAATCATTTTGACAATGTGTTTAAAATCACAGTTTTTTATCCCCTATGCAAACACGGGCTCCAACGGAGCCCGTGCATTCCTATATTTTCACTTTTTATATGTGAATTACGCTTCTTCTTTCTCGCGTTTATGTTCTGCAACTACTTTGTCCTGAATTTCTTTTGGGACATATTCGTAGTGCGAAAATTTCTGGCGGTAGAACCCACGTCCCTGAGAAATGGAACGCAGGATATTGGAATATTTATACAAATTAGCCAGCGGAACGGATGCTTTAATAATCTGATGGTGTCCGTCACTATCCATGCCCAGTACCTTACCGCGCCGTGAGGAGATATCTCCCATAACATCACCCATATATTCATCCGGTATTTTGATCTCAACTTCATAGATCGGTTCAAGAAGAATGGGGTCTGCTTTCGTGAAGGCATCGCGGAACGCGCCGCGTCCTGCGATCTGGAAAG
>JAGLUM010000377.1 GCA_023134755.1 Fidelibacterota bacterium
CGGATATAAAGCAATAAGCTGTTTAATAAATTTTGGATTCAGTCCAGCGCGCGGCGGGTCCACAATAGCAACATCCGGTTTATCCAGTGACTGGATCAAATCATGATTGCTTTGCAGAAAAGTATCTAAATTGGCTTTAAAGAATTGGCAATGCGGTACATTATTTCGGATAGCATTCTTTTCAGCATTTTTTACGGCATCAGCAACAACTTCAAAACCGATCACCTGCCGTACCCGGTTCGCGAGATACATCACAATAGAACCTGTTCCGGAATAAAAATCCCAAACCACATCATTGGGATTTAGTTCTGCAAAATCCACAATGGTATTATAGAGCTGTTCCGCGCCTTTTGTGTTGGTTTGGAAAAAAGCGTTTGCGGATATTTCATACTCCAATCCGCCCAGATTATCATGGATCACTTTCTGACCATACAGCAGCACTTCCCGTTCTCCGATGGAGTGGTCACCCATTGCGTTTGTGATATTATTAACAATAGAACATATATTTGGAAACTTTGCAGTAATACGCTGTACCAACGGATCAAGCAAATTCTTATCTTCATAACGAGTTACAATATTGAGCATGATCTCATCGCTATACTCACCTTTTCGTATCATGACATTACGTAGAAATCCGCTATGATCACGCGGTTTATTCAACGAAATATGTTGGTCTTTTGCCCATTTTCGGACTTCCCGGAAAATAGCATTCCGTTCCTCATCCTGCAACAGACAGGCATCAATATCCAGAACTTTATCGAAGCGGCCCGGAGCATGAAGTCCAATCGCAAAATCACGGGATGTGCCCGGGTCATTTTCTTTCAGCAGCCAGCGTGACGTTCCGGCGGAGAAATCCATTTTATTGCGATAGGCATATATTTCAGGAGCTGGCAGAGCCGGTAAGATAGGAACATCCGCTATATTTACCAAATGGGCATAGGTTTCTTTTACCTGCCGGGTTTTTATCTCCAGCTGTTTGTCGTAAGCAAGGTTTTGAAATTTACAGCCGCCGCAATCAGTAAAATAGGGGCAGGGTGGATCTACATGATCAGGTGATTGGGTGATAATTTCTTTCACGATTGCTTCGGCAAATCCCGGTTTCTTTTTAATAATAACGACTTTAACTACCTGACCTGGCAGGACATCACGAACGAAAATCACAAAATTATCCACCCTGGCAATGCCTTTACCACCAAAGGCAATGCTTTCTATGTAAAGCTCAAGCACATCGTTTTTTTTAATAGTTGTCACAGGTCTTTTTTCCATGGTAAAAATGTAGAGAAAAACAACGGGATAACAAATTAGAAAAATTCCAGAGCACAGGAAAAACGTATCTCAAGTTTTTTATTTTCCATTGAGCATTTTCCGGTGCTGTTTCCAGTCGGGAAGAATGCTTTCAAGCAGCGCGTAAAATGTCTTATTGTGTGCGGGTACCTTCAGGTGACACAATTCATGGATGATCACATATTCAATGGATTCCGGAGCGTGTTTTATCAATTCGGTATTTAAGGTAATAACTCTATTCACGGTACAGCTGCCCCAGCGACGTTTCATGCGGTAGAATCGCAGTGAGGGTTTGGGCAGATGCAAATATGCCAGTGAGGCGACCTTCTCATGAAACCACGGTGTCAAAACACGTACTGCTTCTCCGCGATACCAGCGGTCCAGCACGACTTTTACTGCCGCGGGATCTTCCGGATGTTTTAGGGAGACTGTCAATATTTCATTCCCCAAATGCACAGCGGGTTTAACGGTCCGGGTCAGTTTTAGAGCATATAATTCTCCGAGATATCTGTGTTGTTCATTTTCCACATAACATTTTAGCGGTTCAGGAGGATGTGCCTTAAAATGCCGGATATGTTTATCCATCCAGGCGCTGCGTTTTGTGAGAAAGAGATTCAACTGCCGATCTGAAACCCCCAATGGAACCTTTGCAACAATGCGTTGGGAAGGGTAGACCGCTAAAGACAGTCTTTTACGCCGGCTGTATTCAATATCTACCGTAAAATCCCGGCTTAAATGCTGAATGACGATAGTTTTATTTTTTTTCATCAAGATCCGGCTTGCGCAGAGTTATCAGGATAGTTTCTGCCAGTTTCAGTGGAATATGTGCTTTTTCCGCGATGGTTTGCGGATTTTCTTTTAAAATATTTTGGATGGATCCAAATGCAGTCAACAAGTATTTACGCCGGGTTTCGCCGATACCGGGAATATCATCAAGAACACTTTTTACCATATTTTTACTGCGTTTACTGCGATGAAAGCTGATCGCGAAACGGTGCGCTTCATCCCGGATACGCCGCAAAAGAATGACTGCCGGAGAGGTTTTGGGAATATTTTGTGCCTGTGAGTAGCCCGGAACAAACACTTCTTCTAAGCGTTTTGCAAGTCCGATAACCGGAATATTATTCAGTCCAAGTTCATTTAGAACAGATTTTGCTACGTTCAGCTGCCCTTTCCCGCCGTCAATAAGGATCAAATCCGGTAATAGGGCATTTTCATTAAGAAGCCGCTTATAACGACGGGAGATCACCTCTTGCATGCTTTTGAAATCATCGGGTTTATCCACGGATGTAATAATAAATTTCCGGTATTGCGATCGTTTTGCATCGCCATTTTCAAAATACACCATAGATGCAACGGTTTCTTTGCCCTGGAAATGGGAAATATCAAAACCTTCAATACGCAGCGGGGGTGCTGATAAATTCAGCGCTTGCTGCAGGGCTTCAACCATCTTACCCGGGTGGGTAGAGAATTTCATTTTCTGCAGGAGGATATCTTTCAGGAGCATATCGGCATTTTTCTTTGCCAGAGTGAACAGCTTGGCCTTTTTCCCCCGTTCCGGTTGAATAATATGGATGCTGAAGTCAGCCAGTTTTTTAAGATAAGTCTCAAAGAGATAAATATCCTGATTCAGTTCAACGAATACCTCTTTAGGAAAAAGATTGGTTTTCGAATAATAACTGCGGATAAAATCTTTGAGTATATCCTGACGGGTTTGGTGTTCAATATGTTTTAAATGAAAACGTTCGCGTCCGATCAGCAAACCCTCACGTAAGCGAAAGACAACCATTATCGCGTCGTGCTTTGCTGTTGATAGCGCAATAATATCCCGGCTTTTAAAATCGGTTTGGACCACTGACTGGGTATTTGTGTACTTTTTCAGGATCTGTAGCCGATCCCGAATGTGCGCGGCATCCTCATATTGCATAGCAGCAGAAGCTTCTTCCATTTCACGGCTAAGGCGTGCAATGACCGGCCGGGTATTGCCGTTTAAAAAACGAATAATTTCATCGATGATAATGCGGTAAAATTCCGGGGAAATATTTCCGGTACAGGGAGCATCGCAATTTTTCAAATGAAACTGTAGACAGGGTTCGTCACCCGGATTCCCGCCGGGAGCGATTTTTTTACGGCAGGTACGTACAGGAAAAATTTTATAAATAGTTCTCAGCAACTTTTTTATGTGCCCCTGGTCAGTGTAGGGACCAAAATAGCGTGAGCCGTCCCGGAGAGTTTTTCGGGTGAAAAAAACGCGCGGAAAGGGTTCATCCGTAATGCAGATATAAGGATACGTTTTATCATCTTTTAGCATCATATTGTAGCGGGGGGCGTACTGCTTAATTAAATTATTTTCCAGTAAGAGTGCTTCCACTTCCGAATCGGTAATAATCCACTCAAGATCAGTAATTTTTGAAACCAACACCCGGGTTTTTGAATCTTGTATCTTTCCGCGGAAATATGACAACACCCGGGTTTTTAAAGATTTGGCTTTCCCAACATAGATAACTGTGTTGTCCTGATCATAATACAGATAGACTCCGGGTTTGCTCGGTAACATTTTTAGTTTCAATTTGATGATGTCGGTCACAGTTTTCATAGCTCGGTTTGCACTCCAGTAGGAAAAATCATACATTTACATGTAAAATGCAACGAAAACAAACGACAGTTTTTCCTGTTTACCCTAAACAAAGAAAGGAGGGGGATTATGAATAGGAATTCAGCAAATCGTGTTATTCTTGTCGGCTATATAGGTGCGACACCGGAAGTGAAGGCGACCAAGAATGACAGGAAATTTTCTCATTTTACTATGGCCACCAATTACGGTTGGCGGGATGCCAAGGGGGAGTACCAGGATCGTACCGACTGGCATCGTGTGGTTTGCTGGGGAAATTTAGCCGAGTACAGTAAACGGCTTGCAAAAGGCCAACAACTGTATATTGAAGGCAGTCTGCGAACCCGGGAATGGATTGATGGTGATAAAAAGAAACATTATATCACGGAGGTCTATGCCGAAATACTCACGCCGCTCGGTAAACGTAAAGAGAAACCCGAAGAAGGCGCGGAAGCTAAAGCAGATGAAAAAACGGGAGATGACGTCCCGTTCTAACGGGAGTATGTCACAAGAAGGGGGATAATGTTTCATTATCCCCCTGGTATTGATATTCACGCCTTGAAAAGCGCTGGATACTCAATGAATAGCCATAGTCTGTCCCGAACTTTATTCGGGATGCTTTAGCTCGGGGATGGAGAATCTAAAAAGAAAAGGGATTTTAACCCCCCCCCATAAAATTGGAGAACAAGAATGCCTTTTATTAAAATTTGGGTTCATCTTATCTGGGCAACTAAAAACAGAAAGCCATATTTAACAAAGAAAATTCGCACAAAAGTTTTTTCTCATATTCGTGAAAATGCCAAAGAAAAAGGAATCCATCTTGATTTTATAAATGGTTACAAAGAGCACGTCCATATTCTTTTCTCAATGAATCAAGAACAATCAATTGCTAAAATTGTTCACCTATTAAAAGGGGAATCATCTCACTGGATAAATAAAAATAAATTAATCAGATATAAATTTAGCTGGCAAGAAGAATATCTTGCTGCCTCAATCAGCCATTCAGCAGTAGATATGGTTAGAGAATATATCAAAAATCAAGAAGAGCATCATTGCATAAAATCTTTTACTGAAGAATATCAAATATTTATGGATAAATATGGATTTGAGATTGTTGACAAGTAAAGGGTTAAAACCCAATTATTTATTGAATCAAATAATCCACGCCTTGAAAGGCGTGGCTACTCAGTCGTGGCTATTCAAGTGCAGCTATCCCCAAAACTATAACCATTTAGTTGCAGCTATTCAATAAATAGCCCAGCCTGTTCTGATCTCAATTCGAGATGATTTATCTCGGGGGATTTAAAAAGACAAAAAGATAAAGAAAATGTTTTTGAATAGCCCCGTGCTTTAGCTCGGGGATGGAGAATCTAAAAAGAAAAGGGGTTTTAACCCCGTGGGATGTCCCTGACAAGCCCTATGGAAAAATAAAAATTATAGATTATTGAAAAATAACGGGTTAAAACCCAATTATTTATTGA
>JAGLUM010000378.1 GCA_023134755.1 Fidelibacterota bacterium
ATATAAATTCAAAGTGCCATCAAACTTTTCGTTCAATACTTTGTTTGCAACATAAACCTCGCTGGAATGCTTGATGCTCTCGATCCAGGAAGAATTGGTTGATATATTAAGGATGCCTATGAGGGAAGCAATCATAATCACCGTTGTCGCCAGAGTCACCGCTTTTCTGCGATCATGGATGAATTCTCCGCCCAGAGAAAGAATCTTAGCAGACCATCCTGTAGAGACCATTTCTTCGCCGATTTTCCGGTCCTTAGATTTCCATCCTCCCACTTTCATTTTTATTAGCATTAAACTTGCGGGGATAAGGGCTACTGAGAAAATCATAGCGGCTAATACCCCTACGGCTGTAAATATCCCAAAATAACGTATGGGAACCATATAAGCAGTAATCAGAGAGAAAAACCCTACAGCCGTTGTTAGAGCCGTCATGACTACGGGTTTCCAGATCTCCCGCATCGTTTCAAGGATAACCTCTCGTTTTTCTCTTTCGGGGTTTTCCAGAACTTCCTGATAGTATTTGTTGAGGATGTGGATACCGTAAGCCGTCCCAACTGCCATGAGGATAATTGGCATCTGAGTGGATATGGTAAAAAGAGGTATATTGAAGAAAGTCATAGTTCCCATTGCCCAAATAACACTACCGACCACGACAGAAAGCGGCAAAAGAACGCCGCGCAAACTTCTGAAGGTGAGAAAGAGGACGAGAATAATAACCACAAGCACCAAAGGCATCATTTTTTGCATATCCTGTGACATGTATTCTCCGAAAGTGACCTCCAAAACCGGACGCCCGGCAACATAGATTTTCTCAGGTCCTCCTCCCTGCAACTCCAAATTTATTATTTCCTTAATCTGGTTGTAAACCATAGCCCGGCTTTTCAAACCATTTTCCAGTTCTGCGAAAATAGCTGTGGCTGTGCCATCCTCTGAGATAATACCTCCGGTATACATCCCATTATCGTAGATCTTCCGCTTTAGCTCTGCAATTTCCGACTCCGTTGCGGGTATCTCTTCCATGAAGGGGGAAACCTCAAAGCCAAATTCTGTACCAATAATGTTATCAATGGTTGCCAGACTTACAACATCATCGTCGGTGATGGCGACAACCCCCTCCAGACTTGCAATTTCCCCCGTCAAACGCTTAATCAACTCAAGGGTGTGCGGGGTAAAGATTCCGCTGGGTTCTTCGTTTACAATTCCGATAATAATGGCATCTTGTATCCCAAAGATTTCCTCCACCTTGTCACTATAGACAATAGCCGGATGCCCCTGCGGGATCATACTCTCGGCATCGGTTTCCATCCTCATATTCGCCAGTTGGGAGCCAAAGACAAGCGTTAAGGCCACAATCAACAATATCGTGGTTTTGGGGAAAGCGGTAACGATCTCAAAGATTTTTTTCATCTCTATGGAATCCTTTCAGAAAAAGTGAAATTACAATCTTCTTATTGAACATTATTTTTGATTTCCATCATCTTTACCAGAAGCCTTATGGCATCGTGGATTTGCTGGACTTTTTCAACTGGAAGCTCCTCCAGACCATGAACCATCTTACCGAATCCTGAATGAGGGGCTCGGTCTATCATTTCTTTTCCTTTGTCGGTCACAGAAAGATATACCACGCGTCTATCTTCTGTGCTTCGACGCCGTATGATATGGCCTGCTGCTTCCAAACGGTCAGCAATTCCGGAAACCGTACTGATATGAAGGTACATCTTTGGGCTTAATTCACTTAAGGAGATTTGCTGGACTTGTGCTATTTTTCGAAGTGCCCCCAATTGTGGACCTGTGATACTGAAAGTTTTCATTAGCTCTTTTGAAAAGCTATTAAGTGCGTTTAAAATTTGGCTTAAGGAGTTAATGATTTGACGGATATTCTCTTTTTTTTCTGAATTTCTATTCATCGTTTG
>JAGLUM010000379.1 GCA_023134755.1 Fidelibacterota bacterium
TTGTACAAGCAAAGAAAAGTAAGGAAAAACTTGTTCAACCCCGCTGGGGTTGGGGGAATAATATATAATTAATTTCTATAATTGTTGAACCCCTACGGGGTTCTTTTTTATTTAATATATTCCTCGCATTTAGCTTTTGCGCATTCCCTCTACCCTGAAGTTTTTGGGCCGGAGCAATCTTCGTCCCGATATTCATCGGGACTACGCCTGGCAAGCAAGTATTGCTTATTACTTACTTTTTATTTTTTACTCTTTACTTTTTCAGTCTTCGGTCCTTCGGAGCTTTGTCTGATAAGTACTTCTTACTTTTTTTTACTGTCTTCCGGACATATTTTGGTACTTAATGAATTAAAAGGATTCCGGTCCCTTGTTTTTACAATTAGCCATAAAAGGTTATTATACTAATAATATTGTTGGCAATGTATTGTTTCTAAAATTGATGTTCTATTTATGGAATATTAATAATAATTCACAATTATTTGAATTTTATGAAAATAAAGTGTATTTTATTTTTTTATAGTAACTGAGGTATTGTGATGATAAAGAAGTGGATTTCCGTACTGTGTATCAGCGTGGTTCTTTTTGCGGCAGAACCGAGTGCTACTTTTAAAGGCTATGTCCTGGATGAACATAAAAAACCACTTATTGGCACAAACATTATTTTTAAAGAAACAGTAAGCGGTACAGCCAGTGATAAAAACGGATATTTTTATATTAAGATGCCTCCGGGCACTTACACTGTCAGTATTTCGTTTATGGGCTATAAAACCATTGAAGAAACTATAAGCTTACGTGCAGAAAAGGTTCTGGAAAAAAACTATTCTATGATCCTGGAATATTTTGAGATCGGCGGGATCGTGGTACAGGCCGACCGGGAATTATTGCCATCCGATGCTGAAACAAAAACACGTATTTCAAGTGGAGAAATTGAACATCTGCAGGCATCAAATCTTAGTGATATTATGCAGCTGACACCCGGTACACGCTTTGAGAACCCGGGCATGGCAGAAAAGAAGCAGGCGGGAATACGGGCCGCATCCATGGGGGGCGATGCAGACGATAATGAATATTTCGGTGCTCAGATCCGGGTAGATGATATTCCGCTTTCCAATAATGCAAATCTGCAGATTGACACTAAAACGACCCTTAGTAGCGGGGATTTACTGACCACTGAAAATTCCGGGCTGGATATGCGGCAGATTCCGGCAGATAATATTGAGTCTGTAGAAATTATCCGCGGAATCCCTTCTTCAAAATACGGGGATCTGACTTCCGGGGTCATCAATGTAACAACAAAATCTGGAATTACTAATCATCGCATAAAATTTAAATATAATTTCTATAATCAAGAAGCCAATATGGGTGGTGGCTTTAAATTAAATGACAAACATCATTTGGATTATAATATTAATTATGCTTACAGTGTTCGTGATAAACGTATTCCGGAAGAAAATTTCTCCCGAATAGCCGGGCAGCTGGCACTGACCAGCAAACTGATGCAGAATCTGTATACTATGAAAAATCGTCTGTATTATACCCGTGCGTTTGATGAACGCAGCCTGCGGGAGGATGATTTAAATCTCACTGAGAAATATAACCGGGATTATACTCTGCGTTTTGCTCACCAAAGCAAGTACCTTTTATCCACAAAACAAAAACTTGAACTGGATATTTCTGCGAATTATACAAAACAGAATTCCTATAAAAAACGGTTGATGTCCACTGACCATACCTATGTAACCGACCTGATGGTAGCAGGAACTGATACCGGGATATATGTACAAAATTATATTTCTGAATTGCATGTCAGAGGAGAAGCCTACAATTTTTATTACAATTTGAATTATATACATACCTTCGAGTTTCTGAATATGGATCATAACTTTTTGGCAGGTATTACCTTCCGGGATGAGTTTAATCTTGGCGAAGGACGTGTGTTCGACCCCCTTAAACCGCCATCGATCACCGGGATCAAGCGTTCTCGCCCGC
>JAGLUM010000038.1 GCA_023134755.1 Fidelibacterota bacterium
CCATGTTCTCTATGATTATTTGTTCCTGCTATTTTCTACCTGAACCTATTGAACTTCCCTCTGAGGGACTGATCGCCTATTATCCTTTTGATGGCAATTTATATGATTATAGCAGTAGCCTCAATCATTGTTCCGATACTACCGATGGCATTTTCGTTGATGGAATTTCCAGAATGGCAAAAGACTTCAATGGCGAAACAGATATGTTGAAATTGAAATATCCCCTGAGCGTTGAGAATGGGCTGACCGTTTCTTTTTGGGTTAAATCCAAAGGCGTCAAAGAGGGGCAGGAAAACGGTGTCGTTATTTGTAAATATGACCATACAACTTGGGGGCGTTGTTTTATGATCAATACCCAGGCAAGTTGGACGGTAAATAATCCCAGTCTACGAGCTAATTTCTATGCTTACGGAAATACCTCAAATTATTTGGATGGTGTGTATTCTAATATTATGACAATGGAAGATGTGCCAACCTCCCAAGATTCTTCGCTTTTCACACTGCATGAACCCATGGCACTGCCACTGAATGTCTGGACCCATTGTGTGGTCAATACTTCAGATTCTGAAATTGAAGTATGGATCAACGGCATCCTGACCGTATCAAAGATCCGAGAATATGAAAGCTACAACGATATTTCACAATACTTTTTAACCGATGTTTCTTCTTACATCGGAAATTGCCCAACTGCCGGAAGCGGAAATAATAATCACTTCCATGGCGCCATTGATGAAATGCGCATCTATGATCGTCCTTTAACGGAAGAAGAAATTACATTGATCTATGAGCACACAAAAAAGAACCAAAATCAAAACAGCGAAATTGAAATTAGTAGTTAAATTGACTTGATTCTTCTTTTCCCTTTTCGCCATATTTTTTGACCAACCGGTGTTTCCCTTTCCATTTTTTACGGCAAGTTTAGCTGGCAGATCTTTTCGTCTTCTTAACTCATTGACCTTCGACTTTCTTCCGTCCGTCTTTACTTTTCCAAGCTTCACGGTTTATTCCGGAGGAATCCCTTCGGGACGATTCACCTCTTTATACTTTTGCCTTTAATCTTTAATCTTTTTTTCGTATAATTCTCAAAACAGGCAGGATAATTATGCTAGAACATGTCATACATCATATTAAACCGTATTTATTTGAGATCGGGAACTTTCAGCTTCGTTATTACGGACTTATGTATGTTATTGGTTTTGTTTTTTTCAGTCTCTGGATGCATCGGCAAATAAAATTAAAAACTGTCGATATGACAAACAATGAATTTGACTCGCTTTTTTCCTGGTTAATCATTGCTCTGCTTCTCGGAGGACGCCTGGGATATGTCCTCTTTTATAATCTAAGTTATTATCTACAATACCCTATCCAGATCATCTGGCCCTTCGTCGATGGAAAGCTGGTCGGCTTTTCAGGCATGTCCTTTCATGGCGGATTGATCGGTTGTATTCTTGTGGGATGGTTGTGGACTTTAAAATACAAAAAGAACTTTTTTGATATCGCAGGCCATGTGACTACCATGGCGCCGCTGGGACTATTTTTCGGGCGGCTTGGTAATTTCCTGAATGGTGAATTATGGGGCCGCGTATCCGATGTAAAATGGGCTATGTATTTCCCGGGAGAGGCCGGATTGGATTATAGCACACCGCTTCCGGTGATCCGGCAGTATATCAATGCCGGTTATATTCAGGCACGTCACCCATCACAACTTTATGAAGCGCTACTTGAAGGCCTTGCTTTATTTTTAATCATGCTGTGGCTGCATAAAAAAAATGCATCGGGATTGATTCGCGTGGGTATTCTGCTTATCGGTTATGCTGTTTTCCGCACCTTCTGTGAATTTTACCGTCAACCTGATCCACAATTAGGATTTCTCTTTGGGTGGGTTACTATGGGTCAGTTGCTGAGTTTTTTTATGATACTGGGAGGCATTGCCCTGATCGTGTACCCTTTTATAGCCAAAAAGAAAAATAAATTGTAATAAATTACAATAATCAGTTTTTATATGTAAAGGAGCAGAGGAATGAAATTTTTTAAAGTACTCAGCATTATCCTGATCGTCTGTGTTGTTATTTTTATAGCTGTTGGGATCTTTCTACCAAAAACCTCGACCCTGGAGCGAAATTATGTCTTAAATGCACCCCCCTTGCTTATTCAGAATGAGATCCTTGAACTCTACAACAATCATCTCTGGCCCATCTGGAACACCGAAGACACAAGCATTGTCTTTACACCTCTCGAAAACGGCGGCGGTTACCGTTGGGAAGGCAAGCAGGTCGCTTACGGCGAATGCCGCTACAGTTTGGGCGTTGATTTCACGATCTATGACTATATTTCGTTTCGCGGAGAAGAAATGGCCGAAACGGTCTGGCGGCTCGAAGGAGCCGATCCGGTTAAACTCCATTTTGAACTGACCATTTTTGCCGGACAGAGTCTCGGTGCACGTTGGACAAATTTATTTATTGATCGCATGATCGGTATCGAAATTGACCGAATGATCGCTGATATCAAAGATGATCTGGAATCAGATGGTTTGAAACCCGACACACCATAATCCTACAATTTATTTCTTTTTTATGTGATAACATAAAGGTGTTCTCATGGCAAAAAATATCTTTTTGTCCCGCCTACTTCCGGAAGCGGGAATGGAACTGCTGAAACAATCCGAATTTAATGTGGATATCCATTGGGATGATGATCCCCTGCCCCCGGAAGTTTTTCGTAAACGGGTACGAAATGTTAACGGTCTGATCTGTTTGCTGGATGATATCATAAATTTTGAATTGATCGATGCTGCCCCGCAACTTGAAGTTATTTCAAATACCGCTGTTGGATTTAACAATATTGATATTAATTATGCCAAGTCAAAAGGCATTGCCGTATGTAATACGCCAGAAATTTTAACCCAAACAACGGCGGAACTTGCCTGGGCTTTGCTCTTTGCCATCGCACGCCGCATCCCGGAATCTGATACCTTTATGCGTAATGGAAAATTTACCGGTTGGAAACCGCTTTTGATGTTAGGTGGAAATATTCAGGGCAAAACTCTTGGCGTTATTGGTGCCGGTCGCATTGGAACTGCCTTTGCGCTGATGTCAAAGGGATTTAATATGCGCGTCTTGTACAGTGGAAAATCCAATCCTGTCCTGGATTTTGAGCTCAATGCAGAAAACGTGGATCTGCAGATCCTACTGCGTGAAAGTGATTTTGTGAGTTTGCATGTCCCCTTCCGTGATAGCAACTATCACCTTATTGGGAAAGACGAACTTGCGCTGATGAAACAAACAGCCTACCTTATTAATACAGCACGCGGTTCGGTTGTGGACGAAATGGCACTAATCACGACACTACAGGAAAAACGGATTGCCGGAGCCGGACTTGATGTCTATGAACATGAACCGGCATTAAGTCCCGGATTAACAGAACTGGAAAATGTTGTACTAACACCCCACACCGGCAGTGCAACGATTGAAACCCGTGACACTCTTGCGGTGATGGCTGTTGAGAATTGCTTAAATATCTTGCGGGGAAAAAATTGTGAAAATCGGGTTGTGTAACTGGTAAGAAATTACTTCTCTTTTTTTCTTTTTCTACTTCTTTTCTTTATCTTTACCTGTTACTTGTTACTCGTTATTCGTTACTTTTAAGTTTTACTTTTATTTTGATGGGTGGTGAAAAAATAAATAAGCTTTCCATTTTCCCAACAGAAGCCTAAATTACAAAATGGGAAAAATTCCGGAATACCAAATTGAAAAAATTAAAGATTCGAACGATATTGTTGATATTGTTTCTTCTTACCTTCCCCTGAAAAAAAAGGGGACAAATTATTGGGCACGCTGTCCCTTTCATGATGAAAAAACCGCATCATTTTCTGTCAGTCCATCCAAACAGATCTATCACTGTTTCGGCTGTGGTGTTGGCGGCAATGTTATCAATTTTGTCATGGAGTATGAAAAATTAAGTTTCATGGAATCAATTAAGCTCCTGGCTGAACGTGCCGATATTTCGCTGGAATTTGAACAGGTAACCCTACAGGAGCAGAGCGATACCGGGAAACTCCGTGAAATGCATGTTCGTGCCATTGAATTTTATCATCAGTATCTTCTTTCCGAAGCCGGGAAATCCGCTTTGGACTATTTGACATCCCGCGACATTAGTGAAAAAACTATCCGTGCCTTTAAATTGGGATATGCACCGGATTCCTGGGATTTTCTGGTATCTAAATTAGCGGGATCATACGCGGCAGAACTTATTCATCAGAGCGGTCTGGCGGTAAAAGCGGAAAAAGACGGTAGATTGTTCGATCGCTTTCGGGATCGGATCATGTTTCCTATCTATGACGAACGGAGTAATGCTGTGGGATTTGGCGGCCGTCAAATGCACGATAATAAAGATGATGCAAAATACCTGAACTCACCTGAAACGCCCATTTATAATAAACGGAAAATCCTTTATGGACTCCATGTTACACACGATATCATCCGTAAAGAGAAAAAGGCCTTGGTCGTGGAGGGATATTTAGATTTCCTCCAGCTCTATCAGCATGGATATATCAATGTTGTGGCAGGTTCCGGAACTGCTTTTACCACAGAGCAAGCACGGCTCCTGCATCGCTATGCCGATGAGGCTGTGCTGTGTTACGATAGTGATGAAGCGGGACAAAAAGCTGCAGTACGTACCGGATTCACTGTGTCCGCACAAAAACTGGAATGCTCTGTTCTTGTTTTGCCGAAAGGCGAAGATCCCGACAGCTTTTTACGCGGCGAAGGTCCTGAAGCCTTTTTTAAAAAAGAGGCGAGTGCTCTTCCGCTGATGGAATTTCTGCGTATATATTACCGACCTGCCAAATTATCATCTAAAGAAAAATCTGATACGATATCCGGACTTCTCGAAGAGATACGCCAATTCAGCGACCCGGTTTACCGTGAAATGTTTGCGCAGGAAATTGCAAAATTGTTTTCTGTTGAGGAGCAGACTCTTTTACGCCAGCTGAATCGACAGACCTTGCGCCGCTCCACCGCTGTGAAAGAGACTTTTACGGGTGAAAAACCTAAGCACTTCAAAGATCGGGGAGAAGCGGGGGAATACTTTTTGTTGCAACTGCTAGTGAACGGTGAGGTTCGCACCCGGAAAGCAGGTCTTCGCTATTTATCCCCCGTATTATTTAGACACCCCTTTTTAAAACAGGTGTTGGAAGCGCTTCTTGCAGTGCTTAATAAAAATGTATCCATTGCCCCCGGCCATATTCCAGATAAAGTTCACGATGATAAATGCCGTAACTTCATCATTAAATTATTAATGGAAGGCCAAAATTCAATAAATCAGGAAATGACCTTTGTTGAAAGTTTAAAGCAAATTGAACTGCAAATTCTTAAAGATGAATACAATCAACTTACCGAACAATTAAAGACCGTGAACCCGACCGAGTCTATCGATATCATAAAAAAACAAATGGAGAACGTGAAAGCGCGAAAACAACTGGATATTTTGTATACCAATGAGATCTTCAAGGAAATTGACGCATGAAATATAAACACACTGCATTTTACTCAATTATTATTTATTTAGTATCTGTTTTGTGGCTCCGTTTTTTTGCGGGATATATATTTACCTTTCAACATGACCATGAACCGGTCTTTTTATTTACCCGTGAATATATATTGACGCAGTTGACCCTACCGGGGGGATTATCGGAATTGATGGCACGGTTTATTATGCAGTTTTATGTAAACCCCTGGCTCGGTGCGGGCGTTTTATCATTAATGGTCATGCTATTACTACTGTTTGCCTGGCAGCTCACTAAGCATCATATCGGTATTACTCTCCTGTTTTGGGTTGTTGTGCTGGCTTTTATTACTATTCCAACAGGCAATATTGCGATACTTGTTGCCCTGTATGTTGTGATAAAAACTCTGGCCGGAGAACAAAAATTTCAGTCACCGGCAGGAATATGGTTGTTTCGTTTTATCGCGGTTCCGCTGTTGTTATGGATTGCGGGATCATGGGTATGGTTCTATGTGATCTGTGTGTCCTTGCGGCATATTCTTCAAACACGAAAAATGTCCGGAGTCGTTGCCGGATTTTTGGGAGCAAGCCTGCTGTTTGCTCTCCTTTCGTACCGCTTTTTATGGGTTATTTCTCCGCACGTGTTCTTTTTGGGTTTATTCCCTTTTGATAGTCTGATCGGTATCATCCTGATCTTTACGACTTTGTTAATTATTTTCTATTCCACACTGCCCAAGTTTAGTCATAAAAATGTTACGATCATTTTTTCCGCTATAGCCGGGATTGTACTTATCGTTATCACGGTAATAAATCTGACAAATCCTCAACGGACTACGGAACGCTGGCGTGAATATTTAAAAACAGAGCATTATTCTGATGTTATTGCGGAAGCAAAAAAAACAAGAGATTTAAACAGAATTCAGACTCTATATGTTAATTATGCACTGGCAAAAGATGATCAGTTATTTGATACAATGTTTTCATTTCCGCAAATGTACGGGACCAATGGACTATTACCCAATCCTCATAGGGGAATTACAACCCGTAATATTGATGAATTTTGGTTTATTGGTGAGTTTTATTACGAGATAGGTTATTTTGATAAAGCGTATCGTATTGCTTGTGATCAACTGGTTTTTCATGGCGTCACACCATATTATACAAAGCTTATGATCAAATGCCTGCTTGCTGAAGGACATATAAACAGCGCAAATAAATACCTGTATCTTATGGAGCATACCCTTTTTCATCGAAAGTGGGCGCAACGGTACCGGGCAATAACACATGATCAAAATATGTATCTAAAAGAATTCGCTTCTGTTCG
>JAGLUM010000380.1 GCA_023134755.1 Fidelibacterota bacterium
AAAATCCATCCATACAACACCTTTAATCCCGCCCATTAAGGTATATGCGACTGTCACAAAGCCTAAAATTAAGAGAGAATGGAAATAGGGTAATCCGGTGATCATGGATAAGGGAATGGCGACTGCAAACAGGCGCACTCCGTCAGCAAGCAAACGTGTAAGCATAAATGTAATGGACATTATCCGTTGCATGGTTACCCCGCCTTTTTCGCTAATAGCCTGATAGACGGATATAAAATTACCTTTCGCATACACTGGAATAAATATTAAAGCAACAAGAATCCGGCCAATGATATAACCAATACAAACCTGAAGAAAAGAAAAATTACCCAGATAAGCTAGCCCGGGGATTGATAAGAAGGTTAATACCGATGTTTCAGCCGCGACAATAGATATCATTACAGCCCACCATGGCAAGCTGTTACCAGCACTGAAATAATCTTTTATATTTTTTACACTGCGTCCCATCAGTGATCCGGCAATAAAAACTCCTATCATAAATGCTGTAATAATGGCTATATCGATCCAATGCATACTGATTCCTTTCATTTTTATTCATTAAAAAGCCCGTCCCGATATATATCGGGACGGGCAAATATACGATAAACTATTAATAATTGAAATTAAAAATTGAATCCGGTTTCAACACTCATTATAGTTACACTTTCTTCCTTTGGATCAATTGCTCCATCTCCGTTCATATCACGATAAGTAAGCATGTAGTTATACACAATGCTTACCCCGCCTCCGAGGTCCATACCGATACGTGCACCCATAATGGTGCGTTCAGAAGGATTTCTGAAATCGAAGGGATTCGGGTCGTTATTCCGGTAATAATACCCGGTAATTTCAGATACCATGGGAATTGTTCCATGGGGAACAGAGGCTTCAATTTGAAATGTCTGCAAAACATCACCTCCCTCGGAAACCATATTCATATAATTACAATCCAGTGTAAAGAAATTCATAATATTAATTCCTACAGCTCCAAAAAATCCCTGTGATTTCGGTAGATTCATTTCAAGCAGTCGATCATATTTCGTTTTAGCAATAAAGCGATTGTTTTCATCCTGCACAAAATATACACGGTTCAGATCATAGTTCTTGTCAAAAAAACCATATTGGAAGTTTTCCTGAGCCCAACGGTATTCAACTCGTGCGGTTAAAAAATCACTGATCGTTATACCGACACCCACGGGTGATGTTCCAATAAAAACATCATCTTTTGTCAAATCAAGCAACTGTGTATTTCCATCCAGATATCCGAGAATAGCTCCCACGGAATAGATTTCCAATGAAAAACCGGATTTCCGGATAATGGGTATAGTAATATCAACACTTGCTGAAAAAACAGATGGATGTTGTTGCATTAATGTATCAATCGTCGGGATATAAATGGTTTCAATACTATCAATAGATTCATAGCCGTCAAAGCTGGGAAACATAGGTGCAATAAAGGAATCTAATATAGCGGTGGTCAAACCGGGTACAGGCGTATATTCCCAGAGATTATCACCATCGTCATCCACATCTGCGGCATCGGCAATACCGTCACCGTCAGTATCAACATGAAAATCAGCATTATTGGGAAACATATCCATTAAATCGGCATAGCCATCATCATCGATATCTTCTTCAAATGCATTAAAAGGATTTAAGTCCACAACGGCAGAGAGTCCAAATTCAAAGAATCCACCCACTGCAAAACGGGCTCCAAGAAGACCCGGCGTGGTGCTCACACCGCCCAATTCGGTCCAGTCTGCTATAAATCCATAAAATCCAAGCGGAATGCCACGTTCTTCATTTTGTTTGTTGCTATAACCAAATTCAGTGCCAAAACGTTTTTTTACGGGATATTCCAGCATATTAGTATAGCGGTCAATGGAAATACCATTGACAAAGGTAACTTGCTCTAATCCGCCGATACGAATATAAAATGGATCGTACTTGGTTCCCCAACCTAAAAAATAGAGCATATTCAGATAATCTTCAAAATCATCCCAATTATGCGTGCTGATCTTTCCTTCACTGTTGATATATACAGCTAAATCCAGTCCCATACTTAATTTTCCAATGTTAAATGTGGGACGAAATGCAATTTGATTATAAAGTTCGCCGTTAAGTGTTACTACACCTACTCCTAATCCGGCTTGAAATAACGAGGAAAGACCCGTATCATCGTTATCATTATCCTGAGCCAGAAGGGGGATAAAGATAAACAATAATATTAATGCTATAACATATGTCTTTTTCATATCGATTCACTCCTTTTTATATTATGTATGTCTTATCAACCATAATATAGATGACTTTTCGTAAAAATGTAATATTTTTTTTACAATGATATTTTTAATTTTCCTTTTATACCAATTATATCATCCTTTATGACTGCAATATGAAGAATTTCTTTAATTTGGGATGCTTGGTCTAAAATGTCCTCTACATTTTCTTTTTTATGAATTTTATTTGCAAAATATGTTGCATACTGATCTGCAAGGATTGTACTTTTGCAAGCGACAGATACTAAATCGGCAGACCCAAAACTAAGCGAATGACCAAAGGTTCCAGAGGAAGCACATAGCCCAAGAGGACACAAATCAGGTGGAACTATGAGATGAATTTTTTCGGAAACCGGATTAGCCCCCGCATTCAGAGAAACACGTATTTCCGAGGAAACATCGATATAATCATCTCCCCCGTTCTCAATAATTAGTTCTTCAAGGCCTAAATGTTTTTTGCATGTTTTGCCAATATATTCAGCAAAGGCTCCAGCCACACCAGCCATGGGACCTACTTTTGTTATCTCTGCAGCTATCGCCATTTCTCGAACAATCTCAGGGGTAACTTCTTTTAGCTTTAGCGGTACTAAAGCATATTTAAATTCAGGATGTATCAGTATATAATTCTCTAACTCTTTGCGAAGTAAAATGCATTTTTTTTCAACAAATGAATAGATTTCTACTTTATCTACTGTTGTATCTTTATTATAGCCTACCCAGATATCGGTTTCAAATAAACGTAGTGTAAAAGAAGCAAAACGTTCACCCATTTTATAACGGTAAACTCTCGGTTGATATATTGCGCTGGAATTATTTTTTTCGATATTGTTCATTTTTTGCCAATATCATTTATATTTAAGTATTATTAATCGATTTCTTTTAAACGATTTAATTCGCTTACTTTTGGGAATTGCTGAACTGGTTCTGTGAGATAAAATTTACCGTTCCGAATTTGATTTTTTAACAGCTCCGCAATTTCACGGGCTTTTTTAAGGCTTGACATGGGAGCTGTGCAAACTTTTTTACCGTTTAAGGTTATTTTTCCACTTTGTAATTGCTCGTAATTAATGGTTGTAACAACGGGGTGACCATTAACACCATAATCACATATTTGAGTATCAATTTCTCGATTTTTAATGGAAACCCGGTGGGCAATATCTTCATCGAGTATTGGGATCGGGATGCCAATACCGACAAATAAACTTGTTCCGTATTTTTCATAATAAGCTGCTTTAAGATACGCCGGATTCATTTCTTTCATATCTCCAATCAATGCCAACGTGGCTGAACTGGAAATGGGGATACCCTGCGTATTTAATTCTTCCGAGGTACGAAACTGTGTTCCGTGCCAAGATACATATCCCTGTGCACCACACAGAAAAATACGGGTTCCAATACCAATTGTCCGCATTTCGGGATCATTAAGTAATGGACTCAATTCCCCTGATGTTGAATAAGTTACATTCCCGAACTTAGGTAAAAGAATACCCATATATGTATATTTTTTATCCGATGTTGAATTAGTAGCTGCAGGGTAATTTTGATAGGCATTGCGTGGATTGAACATGATCATTTCGTTGACAGAATCACGATTAATCTTTGTGTTTATAGACTTGCGGGGATAGCAATCTGTTCCCGGAGCTTGTGCTTTGAGCTCGATATCTTTGCCGGCAATCAGCGCTTCAATTACATGAGCCCCGCCATAGCGTGGATTATCTCTAGAAACTTGCGTCACGCCAATATAAGTATCCACTGCAGCAATACCGCCATAGGCTTCCACTCCATTTAAGAAAATCTTCTCCATACGTATGGGTGGGTCAGCATGACCAAAATTAATAAAAGCACCTGAGGAACACATGGGCCCGAAGGTTGCTGTTGTAACGACATCAACATTTTTTGCAATTTCTTCCGGGGAGGTAGTTTCCGCCATTTTTGATACTTCTTCAGCGGTTAATATTACGGCCTCTCCAGCTGCAATTTTCTTATTTATTTCATCATAGGTTTTTTTCATTAAAATCCTGCAATTTTAAAATAAATATAAGAATATTTCGGGTAAAGTGTAAACGATTTGTTTTCATTGCATATAGAAAATATAAAGGGCAAAACGCTCCCAATTAATATGGCATCATATCTACAGCATATATGTAAACGAATTTTATATTGTGGAATGATAATGAATCCCTTAAATTCGTTCAATTATGGTATTTATCGGCGTTTTGGCTATTTAAATTTAATATCAAAGGCCTTACCGAGTTAACAATTAGAAGGATAACAATGAAAATACGGGTTTACGAATACGATTTGCCGCTGAAATATAAATTCGGTATATCCCGGGAAACACGCACTATCCAGAAAACTGCTATTATTGAAGTAAATGACGCATTTTTTTCGGGTTACGGAGAATGTGTTGCCAATCATAAATATTATAAATTTACCATAGACATGATCCGTGATGATATTGCCTCTATCGCTGACATACTTGCTGATATAGATATTCTGCGCACTCCGCCGGAAACGGTCTGGGAACAGCTAAATCCCCGCCTGAAACACAATCCTTTTGCCCAATGTGCTCTGGATATGGCGCTCTACGATCTATGGGGAAAAAAGCAGAACAAGCGTACGTATGAATTATGGGGACTCCAGGCGGACAGGAATCCTGTCACGGATTACACCATCGGCATTGATGATATTGATGTAATGATCAAGAAAATTGAAGAATATGCAGATTGGCCGGTCTTTAAAATCAAGCTCGGCACTGATCATGATATGGAAATCATGCGCACTCTGCGTCAGCATACAGATGCTGTATTTCGTATTGACGCAAACTGTGCATGGACTGCTGATCAGACCATCGAATATTCCTATATACTAAAAAAATTGGGGGTTGAATTTATTGAGCAACCCATGGAAGCCGATGCATCCTCCGCAGATATGAAAAAAGTTTATGAACACTCCGTACTCCCCCTTATTGCAGATGAAAGCTGTATATCCGAAGCGGATGTAGACCGCTGTTACGGCTATTTTCATGGTGTAAATATCAAGGTAGTTAAATGCGGAGGACTAACTCCTGCCCGTCGTATGATCGCACGTGCCCGCGAATTGGGCTTAAAGGTCATGGTTGGTTGTATGACAGAGTCAACCGTAGGTATATCCGGTATCGGACAGCTGTTGCCGTTATTGGACTATGTTGATATGGATGGTCCCATATTATTGGCAAAAGATATTGCTAGCGGTG
>JAGLUM010000381.1 GCA_023134755.1 Fidelibacterota bacterium
AAATGCGAGAATCAAATTATTGGTTACGTACTATTAATTCCATCTCAACTGAATTTAATGATTCTAAAGAATTATCATCACTGATCGAAGAATCTAATCAACTCAGAAAAATATTAGCATCAATTCTAAATAAAATGACCAAGTAGTATTTATATATTTCTTTTGGATCTTGTTCCTTGTCTCTTAAACTTGAATCTTGGTTCTTGTTTCTTGAATCTTTCTTTATTCATCAACCTTATATTTCTTGCGTATTTCGCGGTATTCTTCTTCCATTTCTTTCCGGATATTCGCATAGGATTGGTCATTAAAAACATTTTTCAACTCAGCCGGATCCTTTTGTAAGTCAAATAATTCCCAAACAGCAATGTCATAATAATGGATCAATTTATAGTTTGCATTACGAACACCATCATGTTTGGGTACATCATGCCAAGCCGGATAGGCATAAAAATGGTAATAAATAGATTCTCGCCATTCTTCATGTCCTTTGTTTTCGAATAGATCCCGTAATGATTCTCCCTGTATGTCCTCCGGAATATCCACACCGGCATAATCAAGAAATGTCGGTGCAAAATCTAAATTCATGACAAAATCATTATTGATCGTTCCGGATTTTATACCTTTAGGATAACGGATCAACAAGGGCATACTGAACGATTCCTCATACATGAAACGCTTATCAAACCAACCGTGTTCGCCCAGATAAAACCCCTGATCGGAGGTATATACTACGATCGTATTCTTTGCCAATTTGTGTTCATCCAGATAATCCAGTAATCTTCCAATATTTTCATCGACAGAAACGATACACTCAAGATAATCTTCCATATAACGCTGGTATTTCCATTCTTCGAGCTCTTTTCCGCTCAAATTACTGCTGCGGTAATTCGCATTGACCCCATCGTAATAGCTGTCAAAAGTGGCTTTTTGTGATGGCGTAAGTGCATTATATACATTGTTCCAGCTGTCTGTACCGTCCCAATTCATACTCCTGCCGCCACCGCTGTTCTCTTCACGTTCTCCGGGTAAAAAATGGATCTTCATATCGTAACCGGAATACATATTTTTGATTTCCATATCTTGTGCACCGGCAGTCTTTTCCCGGGTTTTATAATCATCATAAAATGTTTCCGGAAGCGGGAATTTTATATCCTTGAACATTCCGATATGTCGCTCTGCGGGCATCCAGTTACGGTGCGGTGCTTTGTGATGGTATAAAAGACAAAAGGGCTTATCTTTATCGCGACCGTCAAGAAATTCAAGGACAAAGTCAGTGATAATATCTGTTGTATACCCCTCATATTTGACCGTATCGCCGTTTTCGTAAAAAACCGGGTTGTAATACCTGCCCTGACCTCTCAAGACGCGCCAGTTGTCAAATCCTTCTGGAGTCGATTTCAAATGCCATTTTCCGATAACAGCAGTTTGATAGCCGGCTTCCTGTAAAAGTTTTGGAAAAGTCATCTGATTCGGATTGAAGACGTCGCGGTTATCACGTTTGCCATTAATATGACCGTATTTTCCGGTTAACAATACTGCCCGGCTCGGCGCGCAAATAGAATTGGTAACATAGCTGTTATTAAAACGAACTCCCTCATTGGCCAGACGGTCAATATTCGGAGTGTGGATCAAACTTGGATCATATGCACTGATGGCTTTTTCAGCATGATCATCCGACATGATAAAAATGATGTTCGGACGGGTTTCACGCTGGCAACTAAACAAGGTAAAGAGAGCAATACTTAATATAATGATCTTCTTCATTTTATTCTTCCTTCCTCAGTAATTAGTCTATTAAAAATAACGTGCTGTTTTTAAAAATTCAATTTTTAAATTTCTTTCTCTGAAACCATTCTACAATCCGTATCGGCAGTACGCGCACTAAAAAGGCATTGCGCGGGGCATCACCTCCTACCGGATAAGCAGGTTTTGGGTTTTTCTTGCGGAGTATATCTAATATCTTTTTCGCAACAGCTTCTGGAGTTGCTCCTGTATTGATATTATGCTCCCGGATTCCCTTAAATATCTTTACTGCTTCATAATATTCCGAATCAGTCTGATAATTTGGGTCTTGTGATAATGTGGTATGAATATACCCGGGTTCTACCAAAATTACCTTAATACCAAAGGAACGTACTTCCTGACGCAGGGACCGGGAAATACCTTCGAGGGCAAATTTCGTGCCGCAATAAACCGAAGTAAACCCTACCCCAAATATACCGGACATGGAGGATATGTTAATAATAGTCCCTGTGCGACGGGCGCGCATAGACGGGATGATCCCTTTTATCAACTGAATGATGCCGAAAAGGTTAACCTCAAAAAGAAAGCGCACCTTCTCCATCGGCACCTCTTCGAGAGGACCGATTTGGCTCTGACCGGCATTATTAACAAGGATATCAATATCGCCGATTTTCTTAACAAGCGCGTCAATACTTAAGGGATCCTGCAAATCAAGCGGATAATAGCGGATACCAGAGATTTTATCCTGAAGAACTTCCGGGTTCCGTGATGTACCAATAACATCATATCCATTCTGATATAAAAGAGAGGCAATTGCCTTCCCTATCCCGGTTGAAGCACCTGTTACCAGCACACGCTGTTTATGCATGAGTATTATTCCTATGTAATAAAACTATTTGACTTCTTTATAGTCTGCATCCTCTACATCGGACATACTGATTTTCTTCTGTACGGAATCCTTTTTAGACGATTTTGTAGATGACGTTGTATCCGATGATGACGATGATGAAGTAAATCTATCACTGATATATTTCTGAAAAAATATTCTATAGATCAGATAAATAAAAATTACTATGAGTAAAAATTTAAAAAACATAATTATTGTCCTGCTTTGTAATATTTTGTTCCTAAAGGAGGTTGTTGAATATATTTCATAACTTCATCCATATCTTCCTTTTTATTCACAAAGTCTATATTCGTTGTATTAATTATCAGTAGAGGTGTTTCATTATAATGGAAATAATATTGATTATAAAACTGGTTCAGGGAATCAATATAGTTTCTATCCATATCCCGTTCATAATCACGGTCACGCATCTCAATATTTTTCATCAGACGGTCAGTATCTGCTTGTAGATAGATAACTAAATCCGGTTTAGTGATTTCCTTTGATAAAATGGAATATAATTGGTCATACAAGCGTAGTTCTTTTTCTTCCAGATTGTTGTAGGCAAATAATTTATCCTTGGCAAAAATATAGTCGGTTATCAGACTGCGGTGAAAAACATCCGTCTGTGTTAATTCCATTTGCTGGCGGTAGCGGCTTAATAAGAAAAATAACTGTGTCTGAAAGGCATAACGCTTCCGGTCTCTATAAAAATCTGAAAGAAAAGGATTTTCTTCAAATTTTTCAAGAACAAGGCGGCTGCTTAAGTGCGTGCATAGTATTTTTGCCAGACTTGTTTTACCAACGCCGATAACACCTTCAATTGCGATATAATATGCGGGTCCCGTCATATTTTCTCCAAGTTTGTTTTGTCCGGACACCGCTGAATATAGTCTGTAATACTCATTAATGTTCCAGGCACACGGTAATTTACATCAATTTCTGCCATGGGAAAAAGAATAAATTTTCTTTCATGAAAACGAGGGTGTGGAATTGTTAGTTTATCTGTCTGAATACAGTGATCACCGTAAAATAAAATATCAATATCCAGAGTGCGGGGACCTTTGGGGCGTAATGGATTGCGAAGACGCAGAAAACGGGTTTCAATCAATTGGATATAATCCAGGATCTCGTAGGGATCCAAATCGCTATGATATTTAGCCACTGCATTAACAAAATGAGGTTGATTCGTGTCATACAATGGTTCAGTATACCATAAGGAGCTTTGCGATACATAGGAAATATGCGGATTTCCTGCTACTTCTTTAATGGCACGCGTGACAAAATGACCCGAATCCCCGATATTGGAACCAAATCCGAGATATAATGCTTGTTTTTTGTTCATAGCTCTTCGATATCCAATTTAACACTCTCTGTATCAGCAATGATATCCCTTGATATACGGATGCGCTCCATTTCACCAGGGGCAAAATGTCGTTTTTTATAGGTCTTAACCACATTATCATCTATCCTCAACACAAGCTTTACATTGTGATATACTCTTGAAACCCGAAAAAACAACTCTACGGTATCCCGGCAGTTTTCGGGACGAATCTCTTGCGGTACAATATAGGTAATCCCCTCACCTGCCAGTGTGCAAAATCCATTATTTTCTTTTAATTTACCAAGAACATATTGCGCTGCATAATAACCAGCCCTTTCGCTTTCTTCTGTAACATAATCAACCAGATCATGCACATGGGCCACATTTCCGCAGATAAATATTCCCGGGATCGAAGTTTCCATGGATTCATTTACCCGTGGACCGCGAGTACGTTTATCTATCACTATGCCTGCGGCATAAGGTAGTTCAATTTCCGGAAGCAGTCCGACAGATAATAGCAAGGTATCGCAGATATATTCTTTTTCACTTCCCGGTATCGGATGTCCATGAGCATTAACTTCAGATATTTCAACCGATTCAACACGATCCTTTCCGCGGATATTTGTAACCGTATGCTGTAAAAGAAGCGGAATATCATAATCATCCAGGCACTGTACAATATTTCGGGTTAAGCCGCTTGAAAACGGCATTATTTCTGCAACAGCAAGTACTTTTGCACCTTCCAGTGTCATGCGGCGTGCCATAATTAAACCAATATCACCAGATCCAAGAATTACAACTTTTTTACCGATCATGTACCCTTCAATATTAATCAAACGCTGTGCAGCACCGGCTGTCATCACGCCAACAGGCCGTGTACCGGGAATTACCAACGCGCCGCGTGTACGTTCGCGGCAACCCATAGTTAAAATAATGGCTCCTGCTTGTAAGACAGTATATCCTTCTTTTGTATTTACTGTGTAGACAAGTTTATCTTTTCCGATCTCAAGAACCATGGTATCGGTTTTTACTTCAATATCTGATGCCCTCACCCGGTCAATAAAACGCTGGGCATATTCCGGACCTGTCAGATCTTCCTTAAATACTTGTAGACCAAAGCCGTTGTGAATACATTGCTGCAAAATACCGCCCAACTCGATATCACGTTCGATAATGCAGACGTGTTTTGCTCCATTTTCCCGTGCGGAAAGAGCCGCTGCCAATCCTGCGGGCCCACCACCGATACATATTACATCATAGTGTTTCATAGAGCGCAATTCCCCTTGGTTTCAGCGACAATAATTCTGGATTCCGGAGAATCTTTGCATACTGCCTCTTTCGGGATATTTAATTCACGGGCTAAAATATCAATAATTCTTGGGCCGCAGAAACCACCCTGACAGCGTCCGCCCCCGCAACGGGCACGGCGTTTTACACCATCAATGGTGCGTGCACCGGCGAAGCGATGAATACTATCTACGATCTCACCTTCAGTAATGTTTTCACAGCGACATATAATACGCCCGTAAAGGGGATCTTTTTTTACGATCTCACGGCGTTCTTCATGCGATAATTCATGAAAATGGATTCGTTTGCGACGTCCTTGGATATAATTTTCTTTTTGTTTCAATGAACCAAAATATTTCTGAACCAGATCATTAACATATAATGCAAATGCCGGAGCAGAACTTAGTCCGGGCGATTTAATACCCGCAACATCAATAAAGCCCGGTGTTTCGATATAATCACGAATAATAAAATCGCCACTTGATGGTTCAGCGCGAATACCAGAGAACGTAGTAATTATTTGATTTTCAGGAAGTTCTGGCGAACTCTTAAGTGCAGATTTCCAAACCTCAGAAAGACCTTCTACTGTAGTTTCAACCGCTTCTCGCTCCAAAATATCTTCCGCATTTGGCCCGATAATAATATTTTTATGTGCCGTTGGAGTAACCAAAACTCCCTTTCCACGATCGGATGGACATTGGAAAATGATGTGTTGAACAATATCGCCGGCATATTTATCAAGTAAAAAATACTCACCACGTCGCGCATTAATGTGAAATGCCGAAGGTAATACCATATCATGGATTGTATCCGCATAAACGCCGGCACAGTTTATAACACAGGCGGCTTGGATCTCTTTATCCGGGGTGATAATTTTATACGCGTTATTTTCTTTTATTATATTTTGTACCGGAGATTGCAAATAGAGCTGCACCCCGTTATCTATAGCGTGTTCCATGAATGCAATGCTCAGCTCATAGGGACTTACAACGGCGGCAGTGGGTGCAAACAGAGCGCCTATAATATTTGGATTGAGATGGGGTTCATTTATATGAACGACTTTAGCAGATAAAATTTCCAAATCCGGAACACCGTTTTCTTCTCCACGCTTTTTTAACATTTCCAGGGTCTTCATGTCGTCCCTATTGAAAGCAACAACATATGAACCAATACGTGTAAACGGAACATCCAATCTTTCACAGAGTGCGGAAAACATTGCATTTCCCTGCACATTAAATGCTGCCATCATTGTTCCCGGTTTTGCATCATATCCGGCATGCACAATTCCGCTGTTTGCTTTACTGGCACCATTGGAAATATCATTGCTTTTTTCCAGTACACAAACGGATATATCATACTGTGACAAAGTACTTGCAATAGCAGCACCGCTGACTCCCGCTCCTATGATCGCAATATCTACTTTCACACCCAACGTATATCCTTTATAAAATTTCCTTCAAGTAATACCCCGTATAGGATGTTTTATGATCCTTCACGGTTTCCGGGGTTCCGCAGACGACGATCTCGCCGCCCTCATCTCCCCCTTCAGGTCCAAGATCAATAATCCAGTCGGTATTTTTGATCACATCAAGATTATGTTCAATAATCAAAACCGTATTGCCTTTATCAACCAACTTATTAAGTACCTCAAGTAACATATGTACATCCGCAAAATGCAGACCGGTAGTAGGTTCATCTAAAATATATAAAGTTTTACCGGTTCCCATACGGCTTAATTCCGTAGCCAATTTTACGCGCTGTGCCTCGCCGCCGGAAAGAGTTGTTGCCTGCTGACCAAGATGAATATATCCCAGTCCGACATCATAAAGGGTCTGTAGTTTGTTTTTGATGCGCGGATGATTTTTAAAAAACTCCAGAGCTTCTTCAACGGTCATATCCAGCACATCTGCAATGGTTTTACCGCGATATTTTATCTCTAAGGTTTCACGGTTATAACGCTTGCCTTTGCAAATTTCACAGGTAACATAGACATCAGACAAAAAATGCATTTCAATTTTTTTAACACCGTCACCATTGCAGGATTCACAACGTCCGCCCTTGACATTGAAACTGAAACGGCCCGGTAGATATCCGCG
>JAGLUM010000382.1 GCA_023134755.1 Fidelibacterota bacterium
ATGATTGTAGTCGCTTGGGAACGGTAACGGACGACGACAAAATGATGATCACTATTGCGGGAGAAAATGTGATCAGTATAGATGTAAAGTCATTATTGGAATCCTGGAGAAATGGATTAACACGTTAAGATTTGTGATATCCGTGATATCTGCAGTAAATATAAAGGGAAGAGTATGGTGAAAGCATTAATTGTAACAGGCTTTGGGATCAATTGCGAAGAGGAAATGGCAGCTGCCTACCGCTTAGCAGGCACTGAGGCTGTTATTTTACATTTAAATGAACTCTTTCAGGAGCGGGATTCAATTCACAACTATGATATTTTAAATTTTCCGGGAGGTTTTTCATTTGGTGATGATATTGGATCTGCAAAGGTTCTCGCAAATAAATTTAAATTCAAAAAGATGCTTTCAGGAAAATTATTTATTGATGAAATCGCACAATTTCTAGCTGATGGTAAGTACATTATTGGTGTATGTAACGGATTTCAGGCACTGGTTAAAATGGGCTTGTTACCCAATATCTCAGGGACATTTGAACAGGAAGTAACCCTGACCCGCAATGATTCCGGAAAATTTGAAGACCGCTGGGTTCACTGTCTGATCACAGCAAATAATCCAACTCCCTTTCTTAATGATTCTGAGATCAGCGGCATGGATTTACCTGTCCGCCATGGCGAAGGCAAACTCATTATCCGGGATGAAGAGATCAAAAATGCTATTTTGGATAAAAAATTGAATGTTTTAACTTACGCGGATAAAGATAACAACCCTACTGCGGATTATCCTGCCAATCCCAACGGGTCGGAACTGAATTGTGCCGGATTATGTGATCCCAGCGGACAGGTATTTGGACTGATGCCGCATCCGGAAGCATATTTATCGCTGTATAATCATCCGAACCGGGAAAAGAAAAGACGGGAAACCCCCGGAATTTCTGAAGATGGGGAAGGACTTGCCGTATTTAAAAATATTGTGGAGAAGATAGAAAATAGATAAATGTAGGAAACGATTTGAAACCGCTCTGTGCATTTATGATTAAATATAAATTGTAAGAAATAGAATATCATGAAGACACCCTTAAAAAAAGAAAAACATCGTCATTTACGGATATCGGAATATTACCAAAGCGGAGGACAGTTTGTTATCCGCATATTGATGGGATTAGGGATATATATTGTCTTACGGATCGGTATTTTTGCCATATTGATGAAAAAGTATGGATTGCCGACTTTTTTATCTGAGGCAAGCGCAGAAGTTATTATTCTTATTGTAACCGCATTGATGCTTATATTTCTTCCATGGATGAAAAAAACGCGTCTGCAGCTTATCGCATCCATCTGGATGCCGATAATCGCATGCTTTGCTTTTGTTGAATGGGTCACATTCTTTATGTCCATCAGCAGTGCTGATCACCTGGATGCTATTTACGGGATATTGCCCTATGTGCTGCCGCTGACCGTATTTGTTATTATCTGGCTGGCTGATCTATCATCACGTATCTGGCATATTATAACGAGTATTTTGCTTACCCTTCTATGTCTTTTCTGGATCTTTGATATACCAAAGACGCTGCAGCAGGTCCGTGAGCTGCACCCGATAATAACGTCATATGAACAGTTTTATCAAACATTGCACATGGATCATGAAGTGCCTGCAGATTCACTATCGGTAACGGAAGACAGCGAAGGTATACATAGTAAATGGACTTTCATCAATGTGCAGGTCAGTGATTACCATATCGATGATTTGATCCCAGATATACAAGTTTTGGAATATGTAAAACAGCTTGATATTGTGATTCCCGGACTCTATTCCCAGTTACCGTATTCCAAGCAGCAACTGACCTTTGGTTCTCTGGAAGACGTGGATTATCACTATCTCTATAAATATACCATCCACCGCCATATTGTTTTAGGTGATTTTCATTTCAGCGGGGACGGATTTTTTCGTGCCGAATATTCAAATGGGGATCAGGTATTTTTAGATAACGTCGTAGTGCGAAAAAAATGAAAGGATCGAAATGATCAAACTGAAACGTGCACTGATCAGTGTATCGGACAAAACAGGCATTGTAGATTTTGCCGCAGCTTTGGAGCGGCAGGATTGTGAAATCATTTCTACCGGAGGAACGAAAAAGGTATTAGAGGAAGCCGGAATTGCTGTCACAGATATTGCTAGTGTCACTGGAAATCCCGAAGCCTTCGGCGGCCGTATGAAAACTATTTCCTTTCAAATTGAATCCGCATTGCTTTTTGACCGTGAAAAGGACTCAATAAAAGCCTCAGAGCTCGGTATAGAACCAATTGACATAGTTGTGTGCAACTTGTACCCTTTTGCCAAAGTAAAGGCGCAGGGCGCGGATTTATCTGCGTTGATCGAAAATATTGATATTGGCGGTCCAACCATG
>JAGLUM010000383.1 GCA_023134755.1 Fidelibacterota bacterium
TTTAATCATTGTGGCTACAATAACACCGGATAAATTATTGCCTTCAACTTCCACACAGGTTCAAAGAAAAATTTTGGCTCGAAAAGTTGCGGCCTTCGATATTTCCGCCGCCTGTTCAGGCTTTGTTTACGGACTGACGATAGCTGATCAGTTTATTAAATCAGGATTCTATAAAAATATCCTTGTAATTGGTGTGGAACTGCTAAGCCGTATTACCAACTGGGAGGACCGTACAACTTGCGTTCTTTTTGGCGATGGTGCCGGAGCGGTTGTTTTATCTGCAAATGAAATAGAAAACGACACCGGATTTAAAAACGTGACATTAGGTGCTGATGGCTTTTCTCCGCCGGAGTGGTTGGAAATCCCGGCAGGAGGATCGGCTTTGCCTGCCAGCAACGAATCCGTACAACGAAAACTGCATTATCTCGCCATGAACGGTAAAGAGATATTTAAATTCGGGATTAAAATTATTCCTGAAACAATTAACCGTCTGTTAGATAAAAACGATTACACAATTGAAGATATTGATTTAATAATACCCCACCAGGCCAATGTAAGAATAGTTGAGTCTGCCGCTAAACGCCTGGGTATTTCAAAAGAAAAATTTTTTATGAATATAGATAAATATGCCAATACTTCCGCCGCCAGCATTCCCATTGCTCTAGACGACGCACGAAAGAAAGACTTAATTAAAAAAGGCGATAAGGTAATAATGATCGGTTTTGGTGGTGGTTTAACCTGGGGTGCAATACTATATAAATGGTAGCGGAGATTAATTAGCAGGTTTGGCTTTGGGTAATAACATCTTCAGAGGATAAATACATATTAGTATATTGAAAGCTCAAGAAGAAAAGAAATTTAATATTGAATATTTGTCGGGAAGCATTATCGAAAGTGTAACCAGGGGCGCTGTTTTATACGAAAGGATTTAATGTGTATGAGAAAAATTATTATACAATTATTACTGATTATTTTTACCTCATTTTCTATGGCCTTTAGTCAGGAAAATCAACAGCCGTTTAAATGGCAGATCGGCGAGGAGCTGACTTATAAAGTTTCCTGGGGATTTATCCGGTTGGGGACACTAAAGATGTCCATAGTTGACATGGCCAATATCGAAGGGGTTAAAACTTATCATACCCAATTGAATATAGATTCCAATCCCTGGCTTTTTATTGTGAGCATGCACAGTCAATTTGACAGTTATTTAATGCAAGATACTTATTCACGTCTATTTCTATGCGAAGAAACCATTGATGGTGATGATTTTAATAGCACTTACAATTTCGATTATGATAATAAAA
>JAGLUM010000384.1 GCA_023134755.1 Fidelibacterota bacterium
CAGTACGTAGTCGCACTTGGTATTTCTTTGATACTGATAGCTCCGGTATTTAATTTACCTAAATTTTTTGGTGTTATTATCCCGGTAGGCTTTGAGGGTGGACACGGAACGGCAGCCGGCTTGTCGGAATTATTTGCATCCTACAATTGGGCGGAAGGAACAGATTATGCACTAACCTCCGCGACGCTGGGAATAATGTCTGCAATTATCGTGGGCACATGGTTGATCAATTGGGCGGTTCGCAAAGGATATACCAAACAACTAAAAGAAATAAAAAATATCCCGGAAAGCAATGTGATAGGGATCTATGATCCCGAAGAACAACCTTCAGCGGGGAAGCAAACAGTGTTATCCGCTTCTGTTGATACTTTTGCTCTGCATATCGCCATTGTGGGCGCCGCAATATTTATTGGATATATTCTAAAACAGGGACTTATCGGCATCGAATCCTTATTCCCGGCTATGCAGAAAAATGGAATATTGAGTGCGTTCCCGCTGTTTCCCTTGTCCATGATCGGCGGCTTGATCGTTCAGCTGTTTGTGTCGCGGGTTTTAAAGATCAATACCATCCTGGATCGTGGAATCCTGCAGCGTATTTCCGGAACAGCGCTGGATTTTCTTGTCGTATCTGCGATTGCCATGATCAATATTTCTCTGATCTCCAAAGGGATCATTCCAATGTTTATCGTAGTGCTTGTGGGTATTTTATGGAATGTATTTTGTGTCATGATCCTGGCAAGACGTTTGCTTCCGGACGCCTGGTTTGAAAGGGCGATCGCGGAAATGGGTCAATCCATGGGTGTGACAGCTACCGGATTGATGCTGCTGCGCGTGGTGGATTCCGAACAGAAAACACCGGCATACCAGGCCTTTGGATATAAACAATTATTGCATGAACCCTTTATGGGCGGAGGAATATGGACATCCATGGCTATCCCGCTGTGCATTGTGAGCGGCGCGGGGACCGTCTTTTTTATCGCAGTAATTGCAGTTATTCTATGGCTGATAATTTGGTTTCTGCTGTTCAGAAAAAAAATATATGCGAAACCTGAGTGAGAAGAAGGAAACTGATGAAAAAAATACACATGATCTGCATGGCATTACTAAGTTTAACAGTTCTCTCTGCCCTCGAAATATCTCACATGGAGCCCCCAAATTGGTGGGCGGGCATGCAACGCGATACCGTGAATATATTGGTATACGGTAATGATTTCAGCGGTTGGGAAGCAGAGGTCGGATCAGGTTGCGCAAAATTACTTCATGCTGACGTGTATCCTAACTCTCAATTTTATGCTCTGACACTGAAAATAAAAAAGGCGGGGGAGTGTCCGATCGTTTTTACGAATTCGATCACAGGTGAAAAAATTGAAGAAGTATTTCCTGTTTATAAAAAATCCCGGCACAGCATTCAATCCATCGATGCCAGCGATGTAGTATACCTGCTCATGCCGGATCGCTTTGCGGACGGAGATGAAGAAAACAATATCGTTCCGGGTCATCAGGATCCTCTACGCCGCAAACACAAGTGGGGACGACGCGGAGGAGATTTACAGGGAGTTATCGATCATTTGGATTATCTTGAAGAATTGGGTGTGACGGTCCTGTGGATGACACCGGTATATGAAAATAATTATATCAATTGCTATCACGGTTATACACCCACAAACACCTATGCGGTTGACCCGTTTTTAGGGACACTGGACACCTATAAAGATCTTGTTGAATCCTGTCATGCGCGCGGGATCAAGATCATTCAGGATCATATTGTCAATCATTTGTCCCCAAGTCACCCGATCGCGCAAAACCCGCCGTCACCAGAGTGGATCAACGGCAGTATTGACAGTCATGAAAATTGCAATTACCGCATTATGGATATAACGGATATTTATGCTACACCCGAGCAGCGCGCCTTTCCCACCACTGGATGGTTTGCCGGGTATTTAGCAGATATGAACATGAAACATCCCGCTGTGGTGGATTATTGGATCAATCATGCGATTTGGTGGGTTGAGACCCTGGGATTGGATGGTATTCGTGAAGATACCTATGCTTACTCGGACCTTGAAGGACTAAGTCGTTGGGCAAAGGAGATCAAGCGGGAATATCCGGAATTATTCATTGTTGGTGAAATTATGGATTTTGACTGCACCCGCTTAGCATATTATTTTAATACGTCTCAGGATAATTATTTATCTTCTATTGCTGACTTTGGTTTTTCGAGTCTGATCTATCAGCTAATTGTCGAAGATTTGCCGCTTTCTGAATTTTACCGGGGTATTGCTAATGATTTTATTTATCGTGATCCCAATATGATGCTGACCTTTATGGATAATCATGATATGGGACGGTTTTTTTCTTCAGTCAACGGAAATGTAAGCGATTATTTAAATGCCTTTACCCTCATTTTCGGTATGCGCGGTATTCCGCAGATCTATTACGGAAATGAAATTGGCATGTCCGGAGGGCACGACCCTGAAAATCGCAACGAATTCCCCGGAGGTTTTTCGTATACAGATCACAATGCTTTTGAAGTTTTGGGACGGACCCTGGAAGAAAATCTGATCTTTGATCAGTTTAAAGCATTCACTGCAATACGCAAGGATCATCCCGGATTGTTTACCGCTACCATGATACATAACCTGCAGAAGGATGTATATTTGGTATATCGCTATGATGATAAAACAAAAACAGGTTTGCTTATTGCCTACAACAGATCTAAAAAATACCGGCAGGTATCTTTTAGAAGATGTGTTCAAGAAAAATATTCACATATTGAAAAAATTAAAGCACCCCTGAGCGGAGAGATAAACATCGACCTTGATGTCGGAACGATCTCCCTTCCAGGTAAAGAAACCGTTATGCTGCTTCTGAAATAAAAATATCTTTATAAAAATTAACAAGCC
>JAGLUM010000385.1 GCA_023134755.1 Fidelibacterota bacterium
GCAATATATCATTCTCAGGCGTTTGAAAATGAATATCTGGATGCTGGAATTTCCGGATGGATATCAGCTCTTAACTTTTCAGTTCCAAGTGGATATCAGAACCTGACATTTAAAACCATTATAGGAATTACATCTGATTCGATTGGAAAACCTGATGGAATGAAAGCACTTAACGGTAATTATTATGCTACCGCCGGTGCTGCAGATGAAGCGGTTAAAGATATTATCTATCCCGCATTTATGGCGAACGGATTATTGATAACAGAAAAGATTGCAAATACATCTATGGAAAAAGATTTACAGAATACCGGATTCAGAGTTGTAGCAGAAACACCGAATGTTCCGCTTTCTGCCCGTGGTGCAGCTCTTGTTAAAACCGCGCTTGAAAATAAAATTGAAAATAAATGGAAAATAAATGGGTATGTTCCGAAAAAAGGCGGGGAATATCAGGACTCGGCAGGGAATACAATATCTTTGCCGAATGGATATATTTTTAATGTATTTACAACACTGGATTCAAGAGCCGACCATGAATTTTTAGTAACCGGAACTATTTTAAAAGAAGGCAGTGTTATTAAAGTTACCGGTGCGATTGCGGTACAGCAGGCGATATAATAGAGATGGAAAATACAATTAAAGGAGTAAATAATGGCAGGAAAATCTAGTACATATAGTTTTGCGGCAAATACAATAACAATGACATTAAAGGATTCGGTGGGTGCATACCTTTCGGGAGTCCCTATCGATTTGTCCTTACAGGGATTCTGGGATAAAACAGATAATATTGTAATAGAACCTATGACCGAACTTATAGTTGATGATATCGGACCGGATGGAGAAATGTATCCATCTATTACAGAAGACAGATCAGGTACTGTTACAATAAACAGCGCAGATAAAACACCGTTGCATAAATTCCTTGTTGCTATCCTTAACGGACATAGGGATGAAAAAAATATCAAAGGAATCGATCTTGCAGTAAGATCCCGATCAGTCGGTGGAACCGGAGAATTGATTTATTCTGCAAAAGCCGGATATTTTCAACCGGCAGCCAGTCGTAAAGGATTTGGAAGCAGACAGACAGGGAATACATATTCTCTGCGGTTTGAAGAAGTTATTCACAATATAGAGGAGTAAAGAAAATGGAGGTAAAGAATGATAATACAGCAATTAAGTGACGGAACGTTTAGAAGGAAGCAGGAAGATGCTGATTCAAAAGAACAAAAGATAAAAAGACTTAATTCGATTGAAAAAGCATTAAAAGATATAATATTAAAAACTATAAAATATGAAGAATTAAGCAAATATCAATCTTCACTAAGAAGTGTTAGAGCAAAAATTGCTAAAGATAGAGATAAATTATTAGGAAAATAAATGTCCCAGACCTACAGCTTCAAAAATGTAAATGTATTTCTCACAATAGATCTGGGAATACCGGTTGGATTTATCCCTGTCGGTATCCCTATAAATCTATCAGCAAGTAATTTTTTCGGAAAAGAAGGGGCAATAACTGTAACCCCGAATCCGAATGCTATATTATCAGATGAGATAAGCATTGACGGGGTAAGTCTCCCTGATGTTTCAAATGATTTATCGGGGACAATGACTATTAGAGTAGGTGATATGTCCGGCGCACATTTTCTGCTTAGTTCTCTGTTTACATTTCACAAACAGGGATTGCTTGTGAGAAAAATAGGAATTAATATTCTACAGAAACCTGTAGGAACCGGCTCTGATATTCTGGAGGCAAATATTCTCTATACCGGAAATAGAGGAAGCATCCGTGGTCTGCCTAATAAATCGTTTGGAAACAGACAGTCGGGAAATGAATTTCTGTTTAATTTTGAAAAGGTAAGTGGTGGAACAACAATTGGATTAGTTGGAAATTTATTACAGATATTGTAGTTGATTATATAATAAATGTATGGTAATATTATATGTAGGAGAATGGTTATGAAACGGATAGTACAGAAGTTATCAGACGGTAGTTATAGGGTTAAGGATGCAATGGAAAAGAAATATAAAACAGTAAAAGGAGGAGGGCAGTACCCTTTTAATGTACAAATATGGAAAAGAATGTCTTCTTCCGAAAAATGGTCGTATACTGGTCAGGGTAAGTTCTTTAAAACTGAACCGGAAGCGAACAAATATATTAAATCAAAGCTATAAATAAGGAAAAGCATAAATGCAACGAACCTACAACGAGTTAATGAAAAGGGAATCTTCGGTCGGGATAATATATGAATTCCTACCCATAAATCCGGTTAAACATAATGAGCTTATTATGAAAGCCGTCAATCTTTTCGGAGAGACCGGGCTTTATTTATTGATAGGCAAAATTGAATCAGCAGGAAATGATATCTTGCAGACGACATGGTTCATACAGGCCATGCAGAAATTATGCAGGGTAGATCCTGTAAAAGTATCAGAATTTCAGATTGAACTTTTAAGTCATATCAGACGGTCTGATTTGAATGCACCGTCTGATCAGGGGGTTATGCTATCCTCTGAATCTTTAATGGGATTATCTGAGTTTTCCATGTTACCGGGAGGGGATAAAAAGGATCCTATTATACTCCTTAATCGCCTTACCATTGCGGCATTGGAGGAGTATGTTGTCCCTTTTGTCGCTATGCTGTCAGAGAGCGATATAACCCGGAATCTGATGGCATCACTGACGACATGGTTAGGAAATACAGCCCCAACGTCAACTGGTTCTTCTGGGGACCAATCAACGCAGGACTCCTCCCCGCAGGAAGTCATCGAGGAGACCCGGAAAAAACGGGTATCACGGTCTGGGATTTTTACGAAGCGACAGAAATCCTGAATACAAAAAGAGCTATAGAAGATTATCACAGAGCTAATGCGAAAAATGGAGGTAAAGGATGACAATACAACAGATGAGTGACGGGACGTTTAGAAGGAAGCAGGTGGATGTAACTCACAGGCAATATTTCAAGAAAAAAGGATATACCGATAAAGAAATTAAAGAAATAGAAAAAAAAGATATAGCTCGTGGTGCTAAGCCGGGATATCTGGATAAGCAGATGACAAAAATCCCCAGTTATACAAAAGGTTCTAAAATTGCCGCAATGCAGAAATTACGGAAAACGGGAAGTATGGATGCGAAAATTTAAATAGGAGACCTCCCATGAAATATCCAAGACTGAAAACCGCCGTAGATGCGGAGCGCAAAAAACAGGAACTAACGGAAAAGATCTTAAATCAGAAAGACAATAATTTCAGTAAAATGTCTCTTTTGTCATATTCTGTTTCTGATCTGAAGAAACTGGTGGAAAAACCTGTTAAAAAATCTAATGTATAGGAACTAACCCTTTATGCCCGGCGGAGTAATAGACGAATTTCTAATCAAGGTAGGAATGGAGGGAGATCCTTCAGGACTTGTTGATGCATATAAACAGATAACAAAATCTCAGGAAGGACTTGAAAAACAGACACAGGAATTCGAGCAGAAAGATTCCAGCGCTGATGAGAAAAAACAGAAACGTGCTGAGAATATGCAGAAATTCCAGGCAGGTGTTAATACCGCTGTCGGGAAAGGTGTCAGTCTTGCAAAAAGCGGTGCCGGAATGGCTAGAAACTGGGCTGTTGCTTTGCTTGCTGTGGATGGTGCTGCAATGGCGGTTATTGGACGGTTGTCTCAAATGGCTGTTGAATATGACAATCTAGCCGGTTCTACAAATATGTCGGCATCAGAACTTAAAGCCTGGGAAAATACTATGAAAGCCGCCCGAGGGGAGGCAGGTGATGTCAGGTCATCAATGCAGGCTATTTATGAAAAAGCTTTTGAAATAAGTCAGGGACGTGGTGATGAGACAACAACGTCGGCGTGGCAGGCATTAGGCGTACAGACAGAAGAAGGCGGAGCGCTGAGAGACACCGGGGATATTTTTTCAGATATAATTTCAGGTTTTAGAAAATCAATTGAAGAAGGTATGGATGTCAATCTTGCTATTGGATTTTTAAAAGATGCAGGGGTATCAGGTATGCTGGCAGAACCTCTAAGAAGAGAAAAAGATGGAGAGTACGTCGCAAGCGAGAAACAATATGAAAAATTTCTTAAATTAGCACAGCCAATGGATGATCTTGCTGATGCCAGTATTGGGTTAAGTACGGTTATTACAGAATTATCTGCTACATTCAAAGAAAAATTTACAAAAGTATTGCTTGAATTAATTGAGTCAGGTGTGCTTGAAGATATGCTTACAAAATTAACTGCTTTTGTAGCTGGAATTGATGCTGAAGCAGTTGCAAAGGTAATAAGTGATTTGATTGGAGTTCTGGAAAAATTAGTTGGCTGGGTATCTTTTCTTATTCCAGGATC
>JAGLUM010000386.1 GCA_023134755.1 Fidelibacterota bacterium
CAATAATAATTATTATAAAGTAGGGGTTCGACATGTCGAACCTTTTTTTTAATGGAATGATATCAATGGCCTCAGGTTTAAACCTGAGGCTACTTAATATGGATTTATAAATTTATTACCGAAAATATGATTTTATTCTGAAGATGCCGGGTTTTTCATCTTTCCAATAAAAATGATCGCATGGGTTTCGGCATCCTGGATGGCATAAATAAATGGATGATCCAGTTTGACCTCAATAGTCATAGGTTCTACCGATTCCCAATTTACAATTATCACGGTGACAGCCGCAGCTTCAGCGCCGGATTCATCAACAGATATATAGGTATCCTGTAATACTTTGTCCACATAAAGATTATAGGATTCATTGAACATTCCACTTAGATCAGGTGAATAAAATAGATTTGTTAAACCAAGTGCTTTTAGGGGATCATTCATAAGATATTTATATGATCCTTCGAATTTGGGCATTTCAAGAATAATCTCTGTTGTTCGTGTTAAATTCATCCATGTATTCCATCGTTCATCGTTTATTGCTAATAATAACTCATCACAGCTTTGCTGTTTCGGCATGATACAAGTCATTTCGTAGCGAGAGTTATTCTTGAATGGAATACTTATAATTTGAATGTCATTGTCAGAGTAATAATCCATGCTAAATGGATCATCTGTTGTTCCGCCGCGCATCATATCGCATTCAATAGAAGTACTTTCGTCCGTTTGGGTGTAAAAAGTTTTACTTTTAGTGTCGCTTTTTTTAAAACCATTTATCCATTTACCCAAGAAGTATGTTGCATTGGCAAGGACTGCCGCAGTTTGTTCTGAAAACATTGACGGATCCACAATATTTTTAATTTTGTTATTCGTATGATCTGCGGCCCATTGATTGATTACTTCAGCTGCGTTGACAGTGTTCGTGAAATCCATATCCGAGACTTCGGTGTTAAAGTAGGTATCTAGAACATTTAAATAGGTGCTGGTGGGGTGATAGCCAGCCTTATACCAAAATGCGTGAGCAAGCGATAGATCAACACCTTCATCGAGTGTTGTAAGGTAAGTACCGAAATCCTTGTAAAGTTGATACAGACCCGCATCTTCGGGGAAATCGTTTAAGTAAAAGACATCTCTTAGGGATTGAGTGGTTTCGCCACCACTTCCGGGATACAGTAAGCCGAAAGCGTACATCATACTGACAGGAGAGATAAAAACATTTCCGCTATCTCCTTTTATGATCTCGCGTATCAGGTCGAATGAGAAGTTGTTGATGGAACGTCCAAAATCGTCATATAGACTGATAACATTGACAGTTTCTGAATTGTAACCAAAGGTCTCGGGTGTGTCGCTTGCTGAATAAGGGAGAATCTCGGGGACCAAGATATAAGTTTCATCCTTTTCAATTCTAAAATTGATCGGTAGCTCTTCACTGACTTCAGAGGCTTTACTTGAACCATTTACCGGCGCTGCTGCGATAATTGAATCTAAGCTATTTATAACTAAAAATTGTTTTAGTGTATAGTTACCCGTGTTCAGGCTGATAGTATTTGTTGTGTATAAACCATTATTGGCCGATGCGAATTTTAATAATTCTGTTCTGATCTCACCTTTACTGTTCTCATAAATTACCGAAACAGCTGAGGGAGTGTCATCATCAAGTTCTATCTCAAGGCAAAGATTACCTGTCGCTTTTTCTCCCAAGAAGGAAAATAATTGACACGACGTCAAAACCAAAAGCAATGCCAATAAAATACATATCTTTTTCATCTCATACTCCTTGTAAATGTATAATAGATAATTAATTAAAAAGATGTCAATTATGCAAGCAAAAACAGGTTGAATACGTTCCGAAAATATAAATTTATTCTGAAGATGCCGGGTTTTTCATCGTTCCAATAAAAATGATCGCATGGGTTTCCGCATCCTGAATCGCATATATAAACGGGTGGTCAAGAGTCAATGTGAAAACAGACGGACCTACAGATGTGACTCCAACCGTTATTACAGTGACCGCTGCCGCTTCAGCACCCGTTTCATCAACAGAAATGAAAGTGCTCTGAATAACATCATCCACAACTAAATCATTAATATCGGAAAACATACCGGAAAGGTTAGGAGCAGAGAACATTGTTGTCATTCCAAGGTTAATTAAATGATTTTTCAAAATGTATCTAAATGATTCTTCGAATTTTGGCATGTTCAAAATAAGTTCCCGGGGTGATGATGCTTCCATCCATGTATCCCATTGCTCCCCCTCTAATTCCGATAACAATTCGTCACAAGTCTTTTCTTTGGGCATGATACATGCCATCTCATAACGACTGTTGTCTTTGAAGGGTATTCGGACCAATTGAATATGTTCATTGCTGTAATAATCCATTTCCCATGGATCTTCCTCTGTTCCACCGTGCATCATCTTACATGTAATCGAATTACTACCATCGGTCTTTGTGTAAAAAACTTCATCATATGTATTTCTCTTATCAAAGCCATTGATCCAATTCCCCTTAAAATAAGTTGCATTTGCAAGTACTGCTCTCGTATCAGACGAAAAGTTTTCCTCTTTAACGACTTCTTTGATCTTATCGTTAGTGTTATCGGAAGCCCAATCATTGATTACTTTTGTTGCGTGGCTTGCATCATTGAAATCAAGATCCGAAATTTCCGCGTCAAAATAAGTGTTCAACACCGATAAATAACTACTCAATGGATGGTATCCGGATTTATACCAGAAGGCATGTGCCAAAGAAAGGTCAACACCTTTGTCAAGATCTTTGAGATAATTTCCAAAATCAAAATAAAGCTGATATAATTCTTCATTATCCGTAAAGTCATTTAGATGGAAAACATCCCGGATCTCTTCCGTGGTGCATCCCCGGCTTCCCGGATACAGCAACCCGAACGCGTAAACCATGCTCACCGGCGATATGAAAATATTTTCCGAGTCGTCTTGCGTTATTTCCCTGAGCATATTAAAAGTGAAATTATTGATCGAATTGCCAAAATTATCATATAAACCGATGACATTGGCCAAAGTAGAAAAATAACCAAAAAGTTCAGGTGTATCGGAGTCACTATAGTTTACAATTTCAGGTTCAATCTTGTTAGTACCGTTTTTCTCAATGCTGAAATCCAGAGGAAGAGTTGATATTACCAATCCTGCTTTATTTGAACCAATTACTGGGGTTGCGGCCAGTATGGAATCATGAGCATCCAGAACAAGGAACTGTTTTAATTTATAATTTCCGGTGGATACATTTATGTCATCAGTGAAATATTCACCATTTCTATAGGATTTAAGGTCCAGGAGAGCGGATTTTGATTCTCCCTTTGAATTCTCATAGATCATCGAAACTGCCTCCGGGGTGGAATTATCCATCATAACCTCCAAAGAAAATGATCCGGTCGCGGTTTCACCGATGAACGAAAAGATCTGGCATGATGTAAAAACCAGAAGAACAACAAGGGAAAAATAACTTATCTTTTTCATTTTAGCTCCCAGTAAATATATAATAAGTAATTAATTAAAAAGATAACAATTATACAAGATAAAACAGACAGTGATTGTTCCCGGTTTGCTGAATTTAAATATTAAACCTAATATTCAATATATCCCCGTCTTTTACAACGTAGTCCTTACCCTCAAGACGAACCAAACCCTTTGCTTTAGCTTGTGCCATACCGTTTTCTTGCATAAAATCATCATAGCTTACAACTTCTGCCCGGATAAAGCCTTTTTGTAAATCACTGTGTATTACACCGGCAGCTTCCGGTGCCAAAGCATTAGAAGCAATAGTCCATGCCCGAACTTCATCTTCGCCCACTGTGAAGAAACTAATGAGTCCAATAGCAGTATATGAAGTGGTAATAACATGATTGATCGCCGGTTCATCAATACCCAATTCTTCCATGAAGAGCTCGCGTTCATCCTCATCAAGTTCCTGGATTTCCTTTTCAGCCAACGCTGAGGCAGACGTTACAGGTATTAAAGGGAATGCATTTTTAAATTCTGTTTCATAATGTTCACGTTCGGCATAATGAGTTTCATCGCAATTTAATACTGCCATCAAGGGTTTTTGTGAAAGGAATTGAAATCCGCGAATTATCATGTTTTCATTTATTGAAATATCGATATCGCGCAGAGGGGTATTTGTATCCAACGCGGCCTTACATTTTTCCAGAATATCCAGTTCCTTTTGATTAAACTGCGGCGCAGAGCGAGCTTTCAAATGCCGCATCTTATCCAGTCTTGTTTCCGCCACCAGCAAATCCGCAAATATCAAGTCATCTTCAAGATGTTTTAAATTTGCCACCGGATCAATTTTAAAGGGCTTCCCCTCGGTATCATAACCGTCAAATACCTGAATAACTGCCACAAGGCTGTCCGTCTGTCGTACTGCCTCCAGATACTTTGCGGCTTGATCGCTACGCATACTGGCAGGAATGCCCATCACATCAATACAATCAAAATGTGCAAAAGTGGTTTTTTGAGGCTGATAAATATCAGAGAGTCGGATGATGCGTTCATCCGGTAATATAACCTGACCACGGTGGTATTCTGCCATACCAGAACGAACAGCTTCATATTTACCCTGCGTGAGCAATTCAAACAGTGTGCTTTTTCCGGAATATTTTAGACCAATAAATCCTAATTGCATATTATCCTTTCTTGTAAATGTGCAATAATTAGCGATGAAATTTTTTCGCGATAAAACTGCGGAGCTTTTTTATATTGCGCAGTATCAAGGCTGTAAGAGAGAGGGGAATCAATGTGGAAATAACAATAAGCGACCAAGTTAAAGAGTATGATTGGGTAAAATAATGACTGAGGATTAAATCAATGACAACAAAAAGGAGTGATGCGTTAATGAAAAGAATCGTGAAAAAATTGTAAATATCAAAAACTGCTGCTTTAATCATAAAAAATGAAAGCAGTGTGAAAAACAACACAGCCAGGTATATTGGTAAAACAAGACTGATAATGATTACATTATTGGTGAGTATGATAGCAAACAGCGCCGTAAACAATAAAGACACAAGAATATAATATACTATCATGGGGATCCATTTTTTAACCCGTTCGGAAATAAAAATCCCATTCATGATGATCCATGCAAATATTACACCAGCAGAGGCAAATTTTGCCCAGCTTACATCTCCCGAAATGATAAAATTTAGACCAGGAAGAAAAACAGCAGTGGCAAGAGAATCATATGTATACAAGCGGAAAAAGCTGTTATTAATTCGAAAAAATGGATAAGCAACCGTAACCCATACATAAATCAGACTTACAACCGGAATCAGAGACCAGCTGAGTTGACGATTCAGAATAAGATTAATTAGAAGCAGAAGAACAATATTCATAGAAAACACTAAAGTTAAAATAGTGCCGGCCAATAACCGTTTCATATGGTGTGTATTTTTCCTGGAGAGATGTTCGCGGTATTTGGGATAATCCCGTGTTTGAGGGTCAATTTTAGCATTAGGATTCAGAACCTTGGTATGGCATAAAGGACAAGTTTCATGATAATCTGCAAGTTTAACTCCGCAATGTACGCAGTACGACATATTTCACCTCAATTACTTCTAATTTTGACATGTGCACCAAGCTCTACAAGGCGTCGGAACATATGTTTTTCAATGAACGGTTCCTTATTAACACGCCCAAAATTGATATGTATATTCTGTTTATATCCCAAGACAGCACATCCAGTAAGACTATGGTACGAACGACCCAGCAAAACGCCGACTTCATCGATATGTTCCTTAAGTTCATCCGCTAATTGAATAGGACCCAGATTTGATATAATTCCCGAAAACTGAGAATGCCCCTGGGTGTTAGATAAATACTGGATAACAAAGTTTTTAATATTTACCGGAGTATATTTAAGAAATTTATTTTCACCCAGCCCGCAATTATCTCTTACCATAGGAAATAAATGGTCTTTGGTAATATGTGTTTTCATATAGGATTTTAATAATTGGGTGATGTCTTCAAATGTATAGATCCGTGTCGGATCAGTGCGGGGAACAACAAACAGAGAGAAATTCCGCATAGATTTTATGGGATATAAACTCCGCATGTTTACCGGTATTTCCAAACCAATCGGTTTGTGTTTTGATTTATTTTTGACCTGTTCATGCTGAATATGAATAAGGGCTTCAATATACAATGCACCCAGAAGTTCCGTAATCTTTACCTGATAGCGTTTTGCAATGGATTTTAAATCATCAAGGGGAATAATACCGGTAATAATATGGTATTTGCCAAGGGGAAGAAATTTGTCGCGTATTTTAAAAACGGTACTTTTATTGAACAGAGTACGCTGACCTGTGCTTTTTTTTATTCGGTCTTTTTCTAACTCCATAACCTTTAAAAAAGCATCCTGAAATTCTTCTTCAGCAGGCGACTCATGAATATTCATAATGCCTTCAGGAACTGTTAATAATTTACCTGTTAAAATTAAATAGTGCGTCACCAACGTTTTTAAAAACTCCATTGCGCCACTACCGTCAGTAAGGACATGCGAAAATTCTACTATGATCCGTTTTTTGTAAATCCGTACTAAATACAAATAACCGTTATTATAAATACGATATAAACGCTCACAGGGAAAAGGTATTTCGGGCCAGAGTCTAAAAGGGTTATCATTGTGTTCTAGATAATTCCAGAAAATGCCGGTCTTCAGATGTACATTATAGTATGGGAAGCGAGGTTTAATTAGTGTAAGCGCCTTTAAAAGAATCGTCTCGTCAATGTTTTCTTGCAAGGTCATTGAAACTCTGAAAATAGTAGGATTTTCTGGAGATTCCAGTGCGGGATATATTTTTGCTGAAGTATCAAGGCGATACCAGCTTACTTTTTTTTCTTTATGTGGATTCATCAAAATCTTATTACCGCCCTCACTGTGTATTCTTATAATGATACAATGAAAAACACTAAAATTGAAGCTCTTTTTTAGTGTTTTGAAACTTATTTTTAAATTTTACGTTGTGAACTCCAATGAAATTTTAATAAAAAACTCAAATTATTCATGTTTCATGCTGGTTTATTTTTTTATATTGTAATATGAACAATATTCATGTACAGGACCTGACGCGACAGATATTAAAAACAACTGTATCCCTGCAGAAGAAAAAATATCGGAATATAAAAGAGAAAATAGTTATTGAAGGACTTCTGCCGTTGGAAGAAGCTCTTCGAAGTGCTTACCGTATAACGGAGATATTTTTTAACCCCTTCCTGTTGAAAAAACCGGGTGTTAAAGAATGCATCCTTTTAGCACAGGAACGCTATGATACCAGATGTTATGAGGTCAACGGAAGCGAGTTAAAACAAATTTCCAGTGAGGTAACCCCCCAGGGGATTGTGTCCGTTGCGCAGCAGCAGAAATTTTCACACGAGGAATTTCATGGAAATATATTGCTTCTTGATCAACTTCAAGATCCCGGGAATGTGGGTACTCTGTTCAGAATTGCGCATTGGTTTGGACTTGGGGGTGTGATATTAACAAAAGGAACGGCAGATGTACATAATCCAAAGGTGATCCGCGCGAGCATGGGTTCTTTTTTTCATCTACCATTTGTTTATATAGAAGATCTACCGGAATCGTTGCTTAGCGGTCGTACACTTGTTTTAACAAAGACACACGGGAAAAATAACATACAAGATATAAAAGGAGAGGAAATATCACCGTTTATTCTTGTTATAGGAAACGAAGCCCGTGGAATCAATCCGGAATTTGACGCCTATCCCCATCAAGATCTTACCCTCCCGTCCTTGGGTGATGCGGAATCCTTGAACGCAGCAGTTGCTACCGCAGCAATATTAAGCAAACTGCTGTATTGATCATGCATACTATGAAACGAATTATCATAACTGTTTTTTTCGCGGTATTATTATGGGCGCAGACGCCATTTACGCTCATAAATCCGACATATTTAGGAAACGAAAAACGGAATTATTACGGAAATAAAGCACCCGACCGGCTTGATATTATCTGGAAAATACAGCTGGGTGAAGGCATAACAAAAATCGGGCAGAAAGAACATATCTGGAAAGGCAGCGGGTGGACCGGTCAGCCCTTAATGGTGGAAGAAAATGACACGCTTTTTCTGATACAAGGATCTTTTGATCATCATCTGAAAAAAATATACGCCGCAAACGGTGATATTAAGTGGGAATATGAATTTCCCGATGCAATTAAGGGAACCGGAACACTATGGGCACCGCCCGGTAGTAAAGATAAAAAACATCAACTGATAATTATTCAGGGAAGCCGACGCGGTCCGAAGTATAGCACATGGTCTTCACATCTGCATCCCTTGCGTGCTGTTTCGTACGTGACCGGAGAGGAGATCTGGCGGTATAACGTTCGCCGCGGTGCCAGCTACTCGGTGGATGTTGACGGATCAGCTCTCTTAATTAATGATATCGTATATCTCGGATTAGAAAATGGCTATTTTGTGGTTTTTGACCCTTCACC
>JAGLUM010000387.1 GCA_023134755.1 Fidelibacterota bacterium
TACTATTTCGACGGGATAACATAATATACAGGATTAGTAGTAGAGGCGAATAATTATTCGCCTCTACTACTAAAAAGATAAAAAAGTCATTGTATCTATGTAAAAAAATAGCGATTTTTTGCAAGTGGTAGGGTTAACTTAAAAAAATCTATTCTAAATCCTTAAAATATAAGAGGATACAGATGTTAAAAATAACACAAAGCGGCGTTGATATTGATTTAGGAAATCAATGCTCACGTAAGGCATATTCTTGGGCAAAAAAAACATTTTCAAATCGACCGGCCGGAGAAGGAAATCCGGAACTGGATGTAGATGGTTCATTTTCAAATATTATGAATTTTCGTGGCGTGAAAATTGGTATGGCCTCTGACGGTATTGGAACAAAAATTGAATTGGCCGAACGTACCGGTATTTATGATACACTGGGTTATGACCTGATCGCGATGACGGCCGATGATTTAGCTGCAAACGGAATGGAAACCGTAAATATGACAAATATTCTGGATGTGGATCATCTGGATCATGATATTATCAATGAACTTATGCGCGGACTTCATGCCGCGGCGGCATTTGCAAAGGTAGTAATAACCGGTGGTGAAATTGCGGAACTGGGAAACCGTATTAACGGGTATGGCGACAAAATGCATTTTAATTGGTGTGCTGCAGGCATATCAATGCTCCCGGAAGGGATGAAGCCCATCGACGGCTCGGAAATTCAGTCCGGTGACACCGTGATTGCTCTGAAAAGCAGGGGATTTCGCAGCAACGGCTATTCTTTATTGCGTCGAATTATGGAAGACAAATTTGGTCCTACCTGGCACAACGCACCCTATTATGACGGAACATGGGGAGAGGTGTTGTTAACACCATCTCTAATTTATTCTCCTCTGATCGCAGCACTGCGGAAAACAGGACACGATCTGAAAGGAATTACTCATGTTACCGGCGGGGGATTAGGCGATAATTTTGCGCGCGTTTTGAAAGTAAGCGGAAACGGTGCTGAATTAACGGATATTTTTGAACCGCTATCTTTTATGCCGGAAATACAGCGCATCGGAAAGGTTAGCGAAGAACAAGCCTATCGATTATGGAATATGGGCAACGG
>JAGLUM010000388.1 GCA_023134755.1 Fidelibacterota bacterium
CCGCCTTTAAGCATACAAGCAATTTGGATCTCGGGTTTATCCCATTCCATGAAATGAAAACAAGGAATCATAATTCCGAGATTATTTCCGGAGTTTTTACCTGTCAGAGGGTTAACCGCGTTGGGACGCAAAAAACCGTCCGCCGTGGCCTGAATCACTGCATCCTGAATACAATGTGTAATTGTTCGGGTTGATATTCCGCAAGGATAATCTATATAAAATGCTGGTAACCCGGTATCCTGACAAAGCGGCTGCTGCTGTTTGCGGGCTGCATCCACATTGTTTAAAATTGTATCTAAAACAGAATGTGCTACATTGCCAGGAACTTCGAGTGCTCTTGCGGATACTAAGGCACATTCAATATCTTTAGGCAACATACACGCAGTTTGCTGAATTAAATCGGCAATTTTTTGCGTAAAATCCTGTTTATGCAGCGTATAGTTCATCTATTTAAGGCTGAAATTGATCTAACAGTTTACTTATCTCGGGGGTACCGTTTGAATGGGTCTTTGCCTTGGCTGTCACTTTTTCCATAACGATCTCATAATAGGTCGGGCGGCGCTTTTTATAAATTACACCCAGAGTGAAATGCTCTTCGTTATTAGCAATATCAAAAGCTTTTAGTTCATCTTCAATATCATGGGTTTCATTCAAATAGACCACTTTATCGCGAATGATCTTAAATTGTTCTTTTCCGCGAAACGTTACACAAGGTGATAAAATTTCAACAAATGAAAAACCGGGATGTTGAATTGCTTCTACGATCATTTTTTGTACATGTTTGGGATTCCCAGCAAAAGTACGGGCAACAAACGATGCCTTATAAGCGATCAGCATGCGGACCGGATTAAAGGTCATTCCCATATTCCCGTAATAGGTTGTTTTTGTCCGTACACCCAGAGGGGTCGTCGGAGATGCTTGTCCTTTAGTCAAACCGTAAATATTGTTGTCCATTACAATATAGGTAATATCGATATTTTTCCGGGCTACATGTCCTATATGACCCGCACCGATCGAGAATCCATCACCATCACCTCCGACAGCAATCACCGTGGCTTCCGGATGACTCATCTTTACACCGGTTGCAAAAGGTAATACCCGGCCGTGAATACCATTAAAGGTGTATGCATTTATATACCCGGGAAGACGGCTTGAACAGCCAATGCCCGAACAAACGGCGGTATTTTCCGGTTGCAGTTGTAATTCTTCAAATGCTTTATAGATAGCACTTAAAACCCCAAAATCGCCACACCCCGGACACCAAATAGGTTTTAAATTGCTTTTATAATCTGTTGTTTTCAGGGGTTCGCTCATCGTCGGGCCTCCATTTCTTTCCACTCTTCAATGATCTTATCCAATATTTCTTCAACCATGAAAGGAGCTCCTCCGGCTTTTGTGAATGGAACAACCGTTACTCCATACTGGCTAAAACGAAGAAATCCGCGCAGATACCGTCTAAACTGACCGGCATAGGACATTTCTGCAATAATAATCCGATCTTTATTTTCAATAAATTCTTTAAACGGTTCAATCAGGAAGGGGTAAATAATTTGCGGAATTATCGCACCGACTGAAATACCCATCGCATTTGCTTTAAGTACAGCCTCTTTTACTGCTCCCTTAGTGGATCCCCAAGCTATGATACCCAATTTTGCATCTTTGGGGCCGTAAAAACGTTCGAAACGAAATTCCTCTTTAATGTATCCAAACTTCCTCCAGCGTTTTTCGGTCATCTTTGCATGGTTAGCAGCATCACCTCTGGGTGAACCTTTCTCATCATGTTCGATACCGGAACCCAGGTATTCCCCACCCTTAATGCCTAAATAGGACATAGGGGAAACACCTGTTTCTGTTACTTTAAATCGATGATAATCTTTCAAATCTTCTGCGGAAGGCGTATCACGATGATAAATTTTCCGGAATCCTACTTTGGAACCTCTCATAGATTCAGGATTGATCGATTCTTTTCGGTGACCGATAAACTGATCAGATAATATAATTACCGGACATTGATATTTTTCCGCAATGTAAAATGCCAACACGGTAGAATCGAAACAGTCCTCTACATCACATGGGGCAATAACCACCCGGGGTGAATCACCATGAGAGCCCCAGATTGCCTGCATGAGATCTGCCTGCTCTGTCTTGGTTGGCAAACCGGTAGATGGTCCCCCGCGTTGAACATTGATTATTACAACAGGAAGTTCTGCCATCGAAGCAAGTCCAATACCTTCATTCATCAGGGAGATACCGGGTCCTGAGGTCGCCGTCATGGCTTTCTTACCCGCAAAGGATGCACCTAAAATTGCATTGATGGATGCTAGCTCATCCTCCATCTGCATGGCTATACCATCCCGCTGAGGCAAATAACGTGAAATCCATTCCATGATCTCTGTGGAAGGAGTAATTGGATATCCAGCATAATAATCTAAACCGGCATATATCGCGCCTAATGCAATGGCTTCATTGCCCTGCATAACCAAACGAGGTTCGCGATGTTGATATTCAAATGTAAGCGGATCGCTTTTTACTACCTGCGTTTTAACATATTCTATCCCGGCAGTCATAGCTTTTATATTGCTCTCGATAATCTCAGCAGTTTTATATTTAAATTTCTTCTTAATGGATTTGCTCAATGCTTCCTTGGGCAGTGAAAAAATTTCTGAAATTGCCCCAAGCATTACAATATTTTTGGCCTGATGTGTTCCCGCGTGATCTTCCGCGAGTTTTGCGAAAGGGATCTTATACCAAAATTCACGTTGAGATTCCGTTAACGGTATCTCTTCATCCGGCATCGGATCATCTGTGTCACTGACTATAATAACCTTCTCCTCCAACTGCAGCTCCGATTTAAATCGAAGAAAATTCTTCCAGCTGAGAACGACCAAAACATCAATACGGTCTCCCTGTGACTGTACAGGTAGATCACTAACGCGGACACGAATAGAGCTTTCCCCGCCACGAATCTGTGCGCCAACACTTTTCAGCATAAAGACAAAAAGTCCTTCGCTTGATGCCGCATTCACAAGAATTTCACCGGCAGAAATAATACCTTCGCCTCCGGATCCTGCAATACCGATCACGATATTTTTGTTGTTTAACATGTTTCCCTTACCCTTTATTTATTAAAAAATGTTATTTTTTTCTATATAAACACGAAAACGCTGAATCAGCGTTATGATTTTCGTTCCTCTAACTTCATTAATTACATCCATTTGAATCAATTAATTATATGTGGTTAATTAACCCCGTTCAAACAACGTCTAAAGTTACTCCTAATCAATGTGAAATGTCAACCATCAATTGAATTATTCTTCATATTTTTTGTTTTTTTATTATTTGATTCCTATCTTTCCAATATGGTTAATAAACTAACAAAAACGAATATTATTCTAATCATTGCCGCCATGTTGTGGGGATTTGGATTTGTCGCTCAGCGGGACGGTATGAATTATATTGGTCCATTTTATTACTCCGCTATTCGTTTTGGAATTGGTGTGCTGTGTTTACTGCCGGTATATTTTCTGACCCGAAAAAAAGAGCAGGCTATTAAGGTAAAATTAAAAACTGTTCTTTCCGCCGGTGTTGTTGTGGGGCTTTTTCTTTTTCTCGCAGTTTCTGCCCAACAAATAGGATTAAAAACAACAAGCGCTGCTAAGGCCGGTTTTATTACCAGTTTGTATATGATATTAGTCCCGGTATTTGGAATATTTCTCGGACATAAAACCAAGCAAAGTATCTGGGTAAGTATTATTATTGCTTTGGCAGGTGTCTTTTTTATGTCAATAAGCTCAAATTTTACGATTGAAAAGGGAGATCTTTTTGAGTTGTTGTGCGCAATTTTATGGGCGGTCCATTTTCTGCTTATAGCGTACTATTCCAGACGCATAGGTGCTATTCGTTTATCAATATTGCAGTTTTCTGTTTGTGCGGTAATGAGTTTTCTTGTTGCCGTAGTAGCGGAGCCTATCAGTATAGAAGCTATTACCCCGGCAATTCCGGCCCTTCTCTACGGTGGTATCGGAGCGGTGGGAATTGCATACACCTTGCATGTGGTCGCTTTGAAAGACGCAAATCCGGCTTATGCCTCGCTGATTTTAAGTACTGAAAGTGTATTCGCTGCCATTGGTGGCTGGTTTATTCTGCATGAAAGCATGACTTCCCGCCAGCTGATCGGCGCCGGATTGATTTTATGTGCGGTGATTCTTTCTCAGTTGAAAAAACGGGAAAAAGTATAATTTCTGTTTCATTTAAAAATGTGATAAAGGGAGCAAAGATACATGAGAAAACCATTTTTAGAAGCAGTCAGAAGTAATAAAACTTTAGTTTCTGATGGTGCGTGGGGGACCTTTTTACAAGCAGAGGGTATGCAATCGGGTGATTGTCCTGAAGAATGGAATCTTTCCCATCCGGAAATGGTTGAATCCATTGCACTGCGTTATATCGAAGCAGGTTCAGATATGATCGAAACCAATACTTTCGGCGGGTCACGGCACAAGCTTGCACTGTATGACCTGGGAGATAAAACCTACACATTGAATAAAATCGGGGCAGAATTATCGCGTAAAGCTGCAGGTGACGATCATTGGGTTATTGGATCTATTGGCCCTTCAGGTGCTATGCTGATGATGGAAGAAGTAACTGAAGAAGAATTGTACGAAGATTTTCTTCTTCAAGTAAAAGGACTGGCTGAGGGAGGTGTTGATGCATTATGTATTGAAACATTTTCTGCACTAGATGAAGCCGAACTCGTGATCAGGGCTGCGAAAACCACTGATCTTCCCATTATTTGTACTTTTACCTTCGAAAATGGGTTTTCCATGATGGGTGTTACGCCGGAAGCATATGCCGAAAAAATGCTTGAACTTGGTGTGGATGTACTGGGGACCAATTGTGGCAATGGTTTATCTGGTATGGTGGAAATTATAAAAGCTATCCATGCGGTTGCCCCTGATCATCCTATTCTTATCCATGCGAATGCCGGTCTGCCTATATTGCAAGGTACCGAAACTATTTATCCTGAAACACCGAAAGATATGTCTGCCTTTGTCCCGGAGATCCTGCAAGCAGGTGCTTGTATTATTGGGGGTTGCTGTGGCACAACACCGGAACATATTAAAGCAATCAAGAAAGCGGTCGCCTCACACACTTGTCCTGCGAAGCTTTAGCGAAGCGGGAAAGGCGCAAAGTAAGCAAGGCACAAAAAGAATAATCAAGGTTTGCTCCATTATTAATATGGGTATTAATGGAGAAAATTAAAAAATATTAATCCGCTTTCTGGAATTATATTACCTATTTATAAGTACTTGAATGTCGAACAAGGATTAACCCGTCTTCTCTGAATTAATCGGGGCCAGGCAGGCGAATAACAGATAGCATTGTACTTCTTATGTTCCTTGTTCTTAAATCGAATAAATTTTTATAAATATTTTAGAGTATTATTTGGACAAAAGTCTAAAGCATTATAAATTCTTCGTGTCTTTGTCCCTTTATATCTTCCGTCTTCGCCCCGAGGGATCGGGGCTACGACGGACAAGTTGCGAGAGGTATTAAATGAAACATGTAGCTCTTATCTTATCCGGTAGTGGTCGTGCAGACGGCAGTGAAATCCATGAATCAGTATGCGCTTTGTTGGCATTGAGCCAGCATGACCTGCCTGTACGAATGTATGCCCCTGATATAGAACAATTTCGTGTTATGAACCATTTAAGCGGTAGAATGACCGAGGAATCTCGAAATGTACTCGTGGAAGCAGCCCGCATCGCACGGGGAAATATCACTCCTTTATCTGAATTACAACCCAAAGATGTATCTGCAATCCTTTTACCTGGTGGTATCGGTGCTGCTGCAAATCTCTGGGCTTATGCACAGGATGGTATTCGTGGAGAAGTAGAACCTGAAGTTTATCGTGTGTTAACAACAGCTATGCGAGATCAAATTCCTTTAGGATTTATCTGTATTGCTCCGGTATTGGGTGCCCGTATCGCACACGCGCTAGGTAAATCCCTTACTCTGACTATCGGAACAGATTCTAACACCGCCGCAGATATTGAATCTTTAGGTTGCAAACATCAACTATCCAATGTGAGTGAATGTGTTGTAGATATTGAAAATAAGGTAGTTTCTACAGCAGCCTATATGTCTGCAAAAAATATTGCAGAATGTTTCAGTGGTATTAGTGCTTTGGTCAAAGAGATCAAAAGTATGATCTCATAAATATTAGATAGTATTTCCAATTCATAAAAAAAAGAGACACACACCGAAACTTCGGGGGTGTCTTTACTTCTTACTTTATACTTTTGTCTTTCGTAAGGAACAGTCGCGATTGTTCCCTACATTCCGTAAATATTTTATGATTTACCATTTACTACTTACGATTCACACTTTATTTCTTCAATGCTGCTTTCGTGAACATGTATTTCGGAATATCCACATCAAATTCAATGCTCTCTATAATAAAGGATGTCCCTTTGCCTTTTTTGTCAAGTACATCCTTATAAAACATTTCTGAGGGATACCAACGGTTGTCGACCCTCATAACACTGCGAATTTCCATGCGCTTGAGCAATTTTCCGCTTTTGGCATAGTATTCACCTTTCAGGGGAAGATACCGCTCTTTATCCAACCATAATTTTCGCCTGGGGTAGGAAATATCATCTTTTAGGGCTGTTAGATCAAGAACCCAGCAATCGCGATCAAAAATTACCTCTTCACCTACAGTTACGGAATTATAGGAATCTTGAATCGTTTCATCTTCCATCATATCTTCATAAGATAGATCCGATCCGTTTATTGATTGACGGAGCATATGTCCTGAAATAGTAATAGTCCGGTCAGCATCCGGATCATAGGTCCAGAGATTATCCTTTATTTTGAGCATCTTAATTCCGGCTTCCCGCGCAGGTGCAAGATATTCAGTAAACGAGCTGTCTTCTCCCTGCATATAAGTACGTGTTTTAATAGTGCGGGTAACGCGTTTCGTTTCGATAACCATCTTGCTTATAATTTTCTGGCTTCCGCCTGACATATTTTGATCCATTTTACCGATCAGCATATTACCGTCCGGAAAGGCAGCAAATACAAAACCGGCAACACACAGCATTAAAATAAGTATTTTTGTTGTATTTTTTTTCATCTTACACTTCCAATTCTTTAAATAATTGAGCAGTTTGACGTTTTTTGATTCCCCGGCTGGCCATCAAAGTACCCAGGAAAGTTGCAGACATTCCGG
>JAGLUM010000389.1 GCA_023134755.1 Fidelibacterota bacterium
GATAACGCCCAGCAAGGAACTGAGTACAAAATGGATTCACTTTATGTTATGATGGATTCTGCGAATGTCTATTTTGGATTCAGAACGCCGGCTGAAAATATCGGATTGCATTACGGGATGTACATTGACACAGACAATATCGATGGTTCAGGCGGTACCTCTGACAAATGGGGCTGTGATGTAACAGCGGTTAATAGTCACCGGCCGGATGTCACGATTTACGCCTATCATAGTGATACCGGTGGCTGGTCTGGCACCAGTCCAAAATACTACACATGGAATGGCAGCAATTGGACAAGCCATACCGGCGGTCAGGGATCACTCCCTACGGGTGGACGTTTCGCCCACGATCCGGATTTGGATTTTGTTGAAATTTCGGTACCGCGTACGTCACCTGGATTTGAAGATATAACGAGTTTTTATATTTCATTGTTCAACTTTGGCGGAGACAAACACGTTTGTGAAACGGTTCCATCTGATCCGGCAGTAAGTTTTAGCGGTGAGAATTCTTCAACAAGTATTCAACTTTCCAGTTTTGCTTTTTACCAAGCGCCGATCGTATCAGTAAAAGATTTCAATCCCTCTATTCCGGCAGAATTTTTATTAAGCCAGAATTATCCCAACCCATTCAACCCGGTAACAAAAATAAATTATTCACTGGCCAGGCGAGTGAAGGTCTCAATAAAAGTTTACGATCTAATGGGAAGATTAGTCACAACACTGGTCGATGAATCTTTGGATGCTGGCGTTTACGAAGTTTTTTTTGATGGCAAAGATCTGGCTACAGGAATTTATTTCTATCAATTAACAGCCAGTAACTTTTGCGTAACAAAAAAGCTTATGTTGATCAAATAATTCTCAATGCGAACCCCCGCGGGGTTGAACAAGCCGATCCCGCTAGGGGTCAAATAGCATAGAAAATTTGCCTAATAAAAAAATGAACTACAGAGTAGTTCAATAGTGGATTACATGAATTTGAATAGGTTTCTCTCCGACAAACACTTTTCAACGGGTGGCGTGTTTTTGGAGGAAGGAATTCATAATGACTTAACTATTAAATTCTTCATCAATACTTTCTAGAAAACCATATAATTCATTTAATTTATATTTCAAACAATAATAAAAAGCTTCTGCATCTTTGTTTCCATACAAAGAACCATATTTTGACCATTTTGAGAAACGTGAAATGATATGATTTGCAATGTTAATAAAATCATCAATTTCTGGAAGAACACTCATATATCTTTTTTCAGTTTCTTTTTTTAATTTTTCAATATCTTTTTTTAGTAAATCAATGCCCATATCTAAGAGAGGTTTATCTTCAGCAAAAATACTTTCAGAAAACAAACTTCTTGTGCTTTCAAATTCATCTTTTAAGGATGCCATTTTATTATTCCTGAACTTTTTTTTATGTTGAGAAATTTTATTATCAATTAAAATTAAAGCATTATTAAGTAATTCAATTGTATATGTGCTTTGTTGCTCAATTATTTCTAATAAATTAACACGAGTTACCAATAATTTTGGTTTAAAACTTCCATATGTAAATTCAGTTTTTGAATTATTTCCCTTAGTCAAATAATGAAAAGCTTTTCCATTATTTCTGTTTGTAGGATGTCCTACTATATCATTTCTGATTTTTCTAACCGTTTCTATTAATTGGTAGTTATCTAATTCAGATAAGTATTTGTATTTATTATCAATTAATGATTGATAAAGTGACAATATTCCATCTTGTTGACAGTATATTGATTGTAATACTCCATAAATAAATAATGTTGATCGATTTTTAAAATTAATTTCATCAATATTAAGATACTCTTCAATTGCATTTTGTGTGTCTTTTATTACATCAATTGAAACGGTTGCCTTATAATAACTATTTTCATCAGTAATGAATTTATATTTATTTAAATCATCTATTGCAGAATACAAATTACTACATTTCTTAAATATTAAATTGATTTTTTTCTGATCAGTCATTTTGTTGTATTTTTATCTCCTCCTCAACGCTCTCCCGTTTAGCACACCCGTATGTTCGCCTTTTATTAC
>JAGLUM010000039.1 GCA_023134755.1 Fidelibacterota bacterium
TATTTTTCTTCATATTTATACTGACAGCCGGGAAAACTCCCGGCTGTCAGTGTTATTTATTTCCGTTTTTTAATACATCATATCGATAATATCACAATATTTCTCATTTACAAACTTGCGTTTGACTTTCAGGCTGGGGGTTAATTCCCCGGTATCCTGACTGAACTCTTTCGCTAACAGCGTGAATTTTCAAACTTTTTCATAATTCGCTAATTCAGCGGATCTCTTTTCCAGTCGATCTATATAAAAATTGATGATATCCGGATGATTGATCAATTCATCGCGGGAAGCAAAAGAAATAGATTTTTCCTTTGCATATTCTTCCAGAACAGGAAAATTCGGTACAATAAGGGCAGAAATATATTTTCGTCCATCTCCGATTGCCATAATAAATTCGATGTAGGAATCAATACCTAAAACAGCTTCAATATGCTGAGGGGAAATATTTTTTCCACCGGAAGTGATGATAATATCTTTGATTCGATCTGTGATATGCAGATATCCATCTTCATCTACATATCCCACGTCACCGGTTTTAAACCAGCCGTCAACAAATGCTTCGGCAGTAGCCTCCGGATTATTATAATACTCTTCAAAAACATTTGAACCTTTAATCTGAATTTCACCTTCTCCAGAAATTCGGACACTACAATCTTCTATAGGTTTTCCAACTGTACCGAATTTGTAGTCGCCCGGGCGATTACAGGACACCATTGGAGATGTTTCAGTCAATCCATAGCCTTGACAGACCAATAAATCTGCCGCATAGAAAAACTCTTCGATTTCTTTTGATAGAGCAGCCCCGCCGGCAGAAAAGAAATTTTTATGTCCACCTACGGCATCCCGTATTTTTTTCAAAACCATCTTATCTGCAAGGATATAGGCACTGTGTAACAAGGGTCCAATCAGTTTATTTTCTTTTCGCGCATAATGATATTCAATTCCTACTTTCTTCGCCCATGAAAATATTTTCTGCTTCATTGCACTACTTTGAGCCACTTTGTTCATGACAGCACTGTAAATTTTCTCATATAAACGCGGAACTGCAACCATGACAGTAGGTTTTACTTCTCTAAGATATTCAGCAATTAATCGTGGATTTTCCAAGTAAGTATTAACCGCACCGCGACATAAAATGTAGAATGTCCAGATACGTTCATATACATGACTTAATGGTAAAAAACACAATGAAATATCCTTTTGTCCGATATTAAAATAGCTGTCCAGGCTGCGGAACTGATGAATGAAATTACTGTGTCTTAATACAACACCTTTGGGGTTTCCAGTCGTTCCACTGGTATAAATGATAGTTGTCAAATCAGTTATCTTGGCATTATCCAAATTGTCATTCACCCTCTTGATCAATTTCGGAGAATCACCCCATTTAAGAAATTCACTAAAATAACAGGACTTATTCCCCCACAGTTTAATAGATTCATCAAAACTGACAATTTTTATCAGTTTGGAAATTTTATCCGAAAAAGTCATGACTTTTTCATATTGTTCTTTATTACCTGTGAAAATGACCCGGATATCGGCATCCTTAACAATAAATTCTGTCTGCTGAGCAGTATTGGTCGCATAAATCGGTACGGCCACGGCACAGGCAGATTGAGCCGCAAAATCAGTTATTGTCCATTCCGGCTTGTTCGGTGAAAAAATACCGATCTTTTCACCATTCTTTATTCCAAGCTTTAAAAGAGTAGCGGCACCTGTCTGAATTTTTTCACTTAATTCGGTATAGGTGATTTCACACCATTCATTACACTTTTTGTAACACATCGCAACCTGAGAGCCATATTCTTTTGCCTTCTCACGAAGAATTACTGCTAAATGTTCATTATTCACTATTTTACCCCATTTAAAAAAATATTACTTAATTTTTAAGTTACTTCTTTCTAACCTAAAATTCTAAAGAAATTATTAGTACTTCTGTGTTATTGTATTACAGAATTTTAAATATACCGACAGCATTATATTGCCTGTTAAAAGAAAATTATTTAATGATATTTAGAGCATGTTCATGATTAATGACTTCCAGCCGGGTGCCTTCTTCACAGATAGTTTCACCGTCGGCATGAACCGCCAGGGTTCCTGAAATTGCCTGAATATTAATATGATTTGCTTTTCCTGTCAGAGTATCGTCCCGACCTGCCTGTGTCCCTTTTGTGTATGCCATCATAGCACTAAGCAACTGTAGGCGCTTTCCTTGATGGGCTATGCAATAATCAAACCGGCCATCATCCATTTCAGCGTAAGGGGCCATATAAAATGATCCACCCATCCGGCGGCCGTTCATAATGGACACCATTGCCGGTGAAATAGTAAGGGTCTTATTATCAAATTGTATTTCGACAATGGGTGCCGTGGGATATTTTATCAGGGTCTTGATAGCGCCAAGTGTGTAAGCGAATCCGCCGTGTACATGTTCCATGCGTGCAGCTTCTAATCCAACCAGTGTATCAAATCCGACTCCAATACCATTGCCAAAATAGCGGCCATCAGGATAATCACCGCCTTTGACTTCTCCCACGTCCATGGCACAGGGTGTCCCGTCTTTTAAAAGCAGGAGACATTCTTCCAATCCTGATGGAATATTTGCGCCGAATGCGAAATCATTCCCGCGCCCAATGGCCAAAACACCGAAACATGGCGTTTCCTCCTTCATTTTGGCGGATGCCTTCATTAGTCCGTTAATAACCTCATTACTTGTTCCGTCACCGCCTGCGGCGACCACGATGGTATTTGGCTGTACACCGTATTTCTCTGCTATATCAATAGCATGTCCAGGTCGTTCGGTAACAACAATATCATATTCAAGTTGATGCTTTTTGAAAAATGCTTCGATCTCTTGTTGATGCTTCTCCGCGTGTCCTTTTCCTGCAATGGGATTTAAAATAACAATATAGCGTTTCATGTTCCTCTCCTGCCATAATTGATGGTTTTATCTTTTATTATTAGTATAAATATGGATAATCTGTATATGTTCGTTTTAAGGTATTTACATAAAGAATAGATCGCTTCCTGTGTGTTTTTTTTTTGACCTTTGTTATATAAGTCGCTACAATATAGTGAACAAAGCGGAATAATTTAAATGAAAAATGTGTTTTTTCGAAATAAACCATTGGTGTTGCCGTTATGATGGACGGCGGTCTCGCACTGGTTTATGCTAATAAGGCGTATGATGCGGTAAAAGAATTTTCAAAATAAATTTGTATCAATGTATACAAAAAGCCCTCTGATATATCGGGAGCTTTTTTTATATACTACATTTTTTCTCTAGAAAACTTGACCCAAGATTTTTTAATGGGAATATTCATTCTTTAGGTACGGATGATGAAACAGGAACAGGTTTAGGTTTAATTCTAGCTAAGGAATTTATTGAAAAACACAATGGCGCAATTCAGGTTGAAAGTAAAGGAGGTACTTTTACTATTAAATTAACGAGTAACCAGTAATAACTTAATTGAATAAAAAGTAAATAATCTGGCTTGGAAATATGCTCTGAAGATAATATATTGTTTTGTCTTCGGGGAAGGGAGAATATCCCAACCGGCGGTTATAGCCCGCGAGTCTGCTTTCTAAGTGGATTGAAACTGTGAAATTCAGTTGCCGACGGTACAGTCCGGATGAGAGAAGATATATGAATGAATTTAAATTCCCCGAATGATTTGGGGTTTTTTTTATGAATGTGAAAAAATCTGTAGAATGTTTAATGCGTGAAGCGATCGAACTTGCAAAAAGTGGAGTAAATCATGTTTCACCGAATCCTTATACAGGTGCTCTTGTTGTACGTGACGAGAGAGTAATTGGTCGTGGTCGCCATGAAAAATATGGCGAAGCACATGCAGAAGTAAATGCAATACGTGATGCGGGGGGTAATGTTGAAGATTGTGAACTTTTCGTCACTCTTGAGCCTTGTAGTCATTATGGTAAAACACCACCATGTACAGATTTAATTATCCAAAGCAAAATTTCCAAAGTATATATCGGTATGCAAGATCCAAATCCATTGGTTGCTGGAGACGGTATTCAGAAATTAAGAAATGCCGGAATCATAGTTGAAATGGATATTTTGCATGACGAATGTGCAAATTTAAATCAACCATTTATCAAAATGATGACAAGTGGTTTACCGTATATTATTGCAAAAGCTGCTATCACTATAGACGGATTCATGGCTGATAAATCTGGGTGTTCAAAATGGATTTCCTCAACGGAATCTCGAAAAACAGTTCATGAAATGCGAGCTAAATCTGATGCCGTAATGGTAGGCATGGGAACCGTATTGGCGGATAATCCTGAGCTTACTGTTCGTAATGCAGATGGAATGAATTCTGCACGAATTGTGTATGATCCTAGAGGAAATATATCGATGGATACAAAATTAGTACAAACAGCTAAAAATATACCACTTTATCTTATTGCTGGCCCGGATTTACCAAAACAACAAGAAATTCTATTGCAAAACGAAGGTGTACATATTGTTTATTGTGAAACAAAAGGATTGAATTGCTTACAAGAGGGATTAAAATTAATTGGGAAACAGGGAATCCAATCCATTTTAGTGGAAGGTGGCGGTAAGTTGCACACTTTTCTTGCTCAAGAAGATTTAATTGATAAACTGGAATTATTTATTGCACCAAAAATGTTGGGTGATGGTGTTTCCATGATGAAAATCCCGCCTGTACTTATGCCAGATTCCGACAGATTTATTAATTATAAATGGAAACACAGTGGTTCTGATATGCAATTTACCGGGATCATTAAGAAGTATTAGAGGAGATTACATGTTTACAGGAATTGTTGAAGAACAAGGGAAAATATCCAAAATCACAAAAAACAAAATGAAAGTTTGCGTAACAGTGAAAGCAGATATTATTACCGAGAATCTTGAGGTTGATGATTCTGTAGCAATAAATGGTATTTGTTTAACTGTTGTTAAAAAAAGTAAATCTGATTTTAGTGTTGAAGTTGTAAACGAAACAGTAACAAGAACCACACTGGGAAAATGGTTAGTGGGAATGACAGTAAATCTTGAAAGAGGAATTCAATTGAATGGTCGCCTAGATGGGCATATGGTGCAAGGTCATGTAGATGGAACAGCGAAATTAATCAATATTCGGCATTTTGATGATAATATGGTGATGACATTCAAAACGAACGAGAAAATAACACATCTAATGGTTGAAAAAGGAAGTGTGAGTATTGATGGTATCAGTTTAACAATCGCTTCTGTAGAGAGAGGAATATTTTCTATAGCACTTATTCCATATACGATAAAAAATACGACAATTGGGAATTTAAAAATTTCTGGAATTGTTAATATCGAAACTGATATTATTGGAAAATACATAGCGAAATTTATTGATGAAAAAAGTGAATTATCTAAAAATATATTAAACAAATGGGGTTATAAAATATAACTATGGAAAAGAAATTTCAATTCAACACGATAAAAGAAGCAATTGCCGATATAAAGAACGGGAAAATGCTTATTGTGGTTGATGATCCTGATCGTGAAAATGAAGGTGATGTAATTCAAGCTGCAGAATTTGTTACTCCTGAAACTATCAACTTTGTTGCTAAAAAATGTTGTGGATTAATATGTGCATCTGTGGATGAATCTATCGCAGACAAGCTGGATTTAAAAGAAATGGTGAAAAATAATTCTTCACTTCATAGAACAGGATTTACTGTTAGTGTGGATGCAATACATGGCACAACAACAGGAATATCTGCTTATGATCGAGCAAAAACTTTTGAAGTTTTAGCAAATCCGAAAAGCCGCCCTGAGGAATTAGGTCGGCCAGGGCATATATTCCCAATTACGGCAAAAAGAGGCGGAGTGCTGCGACGTACAGGTCATACGGAAGCATCAAGGGATTTGTGTAGTTTAGCAGGATTGAATCCTGCTGCACTAATGTGTGAAATCATGGATGTTGATGGAACAATGATGAGAGTGTCTGGATTAATGAAATTTGCAGAAAAACATGATTTGAAAATTATTACGATTGCAGATTTAATTCATTATAGACGGCAAAATGAAAATTATATTGAAAAAGTAACGACGGTCAAATTTCCAAATAAATATGGTGAATTTAAATTGACTTTATATAAAGATTTATTGGACGGAAAAGAGCATATCGCAATAACAATGGGTGAATTTGATTTTCAAACTCCAGCATTAGTACGAGTTCATTCGGAATGTATAACGGGTGATGTTTTTCATTCTGCAAGATGTGATTGTGGTAAGCAGAAAGATGCAGCAATGAAACAAATTGCTGATGCTGGAAATGGTGCTTTAATTTATCTCCGGCAAGAAGGTCGTGGTATTGGATTGAAACATAAAATATTAGCTTATGAATTACAGGATCAGGGTTTAGATACCGTGGAAGCAAATATTGAATTGGGATTTAAACCGGATTTGCGTGATTATGGAACTGGAGCACAGATCATTAAAGATTTAGGTATTCGGAAAATGAAACTCATGACAAATAATCCCAAAAAGATTATTGGTTTATCGGGATACGATTTAGAAGTAACGGAAAGAGTAGCTATAGAAATTCCTGTAACTCGGAAGAATAAAAAATATCTTGAGACCAAGCGTGATAAAATGGGTCATATGATATTAAAAGAAAATATTGATTGAAAGGAAAGTATATGAAACAATTTGAAGGAAAGCTTTTAGCTAAAGATGTAAAATTGGGTATCGTTATTTCAAGATTTAACGATTTAATTACCAAAGAACTTTTATCGGGTGCGATTGATTGTTTTAAACGTCACGGCGGAGAAGAAGACAATATTCATATTGCGTGGGTTCCGGGAGCATTTGAAATTCCACTAACAGCGCAGATGATGGCAAAGAAAGAATATGATGTGATTGTATGTCTCGGCGCCGTGATACGTGGTGCCACACCACATTTTGATTATGTTGCGAACGAAGTGAGCAAAGGGATAGCACAGGTATCGTTGATAAGCGGCAAACCGGTTATCTTTGGAGTAATAACAACTGACAGCATTGAGCAGGCACTGGAACGTGCCGGCACAAAGGCGGGCAATAAAGGTTGGGATGCTGTAATGAACGCAATAGAAATGGTGAATTTAAAAAAAGCTTTAGGCGAATAATTGCCTAAAGCTTTAGCATGTTAATTGGCAAATGAGCTCTCGTTTCACGGGAGCTCTGAAAACGGGTAGTTTACTATTTAATCCCGCCATTCGGCAGGGTTGGTGCTTTGGGTAGGTAAATATCCCCGGAATAAACAGGAAATTCCAAAGGTTGAAACGTGTGACTTATTTGTCAACTTAAAAAAATAATGTTACTTGCTATTATACCTTGAATTTAAGGCCTAATGGTAATTTCTG
>JAGLUM010000390.1 GCA_023134755.1 Fidelibacterota bacterium
CAGTAATACATATATGCTTGTAGGGTGTTGTGTCAAGAGATAGGTTACACTTTTGTGTCAGGACATAGGTGACACTATTCAGAGATAAGGTAGCCATAATTTTAGATTTCACATATATATTTTTCATACTTCACACCGTGGCAAATGACATAGTATCTATATTGATGGTTCCCAATATATAATCTGAGAAGTACACATCCAATTTTTCTTCATCAACAGTTTTCAAGCCAAGTTGATATCCCCTAAGCGCACTGGTAATAAAATACTGTTCATTAAATAATTTAATGCATCCGGTGTTGTTAACTTTTCTTATCCGGAAGTCATTGGGATAATCGATTTCAGTTTCTGTATCAAAATATTTGCGTTTAGAGTTCACATATAGATCAGAAGGAGTTTTCATATTCAAAGCTTCGTGAGGACGTAAGGTGTTAAATTCATCTCTCCATATATCAAGTTCGGCCTGATAAAGTTTATGGTCTCCTCTGAAGCGGACTTGCACTTCGTTTTTAAGGTCCCGGTGCATTCGTTCATGTCCGCCATTATCTTGTGGCTTTCCCGGGCGGGATAAATGGATATGGATACCTAAAGATATAAGCCAGGCAGAGAGCTGGCTTAAACCCATGATATTGGATCGTGCGGCAAAGGGTGCTCCGTTATCACTTTGTATAACCTTCGGCATTCCATATTGCTTAAATGCTTTTATTAATGCTCGTTTAACACTTTCTGTGTTTTCCGCCATTGCTTCTGCTAATAAAATATAACGACTAAAATCATCCCGTAATGTCAATGGTTCAAAACGTGTATTTTCACTGGTCTTCCACCAACCTTTAAAATCCATTGTCCACAGATCATTGGGTGCTGCTACTTCTACGTTACTTATCATTCTGGCACCCGTTTTCGGGTAACGTTTCTTCCTTGTTTTCACTAATCCAGCACGTTTAAAAATGCGGTTTACACTGCTTAATGAAGGAGCGTTATAGGGGTGCCGTTTACTGTATATGACCAATATCTTCTTTGCGCCCCAACTCAAGTGATCACCCTTAAGTCTGATAAGATCACAGACCGTCTCTTCGCTTAATCGTTTCGGACTATGTCCCGGTCTGCGGCTCTCTTCTTTAAATCCCGACCAACCGCTCTCATAAAATCGTTGTAACCATTTGTATCCCGTTTTGTGACTGATTCCATATTGCGCGCATAAATGGCGGAATGGTATCCGTTCCTTAACTGCCTCCCGGATGAATTGCTCGCGCTGTTCCATCTTACATGTCTCCTTCCATGGCATGGCTGATCTCCTTTACTTTGTATGCTAAATTTAACATACAAGTGTCACCCATGTGTTGACACAAATGTGTCACCCATGTCCTGAAACTGTACC
>JAGLUM010000391.1 GCA_023134755.1 Fidelibacterota bacterium
GGAACGGTCGCCCCGAAGCTTCGGGGTTCCCTATTCCTTGAACTCAGAACACCGAACAAAGAACAATCGAAATTCGATATTTACTTCGATTGTTCGAATGCTCGAATGTTCAATATTCATTATTCATTTCTCCCTTACTCCGAACTCCTCTTCTTTCTCCTTCGCCTCACTACTCATCGACCATTCGGCAGTCCACTGCGTGGCTCCAGCCGAAAGGTCTTCGCTCGCCACTTCCCCTTTTCTCCTCTTCATACCCTCTCCCCCTCCGCTTTTCTTCAGGAAAAGCAAAAACCGCCAATGGCGGTTTTAGTGCGGGGAGAACGGCGGTCAAGCCGAACTCTGTTTATTTTCAGTATTAAATTGGATAAGAGATGAATATTTGTCTAGCAACATGATGCGGTGGCCGGTATGTTTTTGGGTGTGGCAAAGTGTAAAATTAGGAAATATATTTTAAGATATTCAAGGAATTGAGGAAGGTTGAATTGTTGAGCTTTAAAGATACTATTTACGATTTAATAAGGTCTTGGTTTTACATTAGTCATTTCATAACTTTCAAAGTAACCTCGGATTAAATATGACAAAAAAACTATCAGTTATTCTATTTCTTACAGGAATATTAGTTTCATATATGTCGGCAGCTAATATTGATTTTAGTGTTTTTGCTGGAATAAACGAGTTTAAAACTTACTCTCAAGTCGGTACTCGGAACGATCTTTACGAGAACCATCTCGGTCATTACTATTTTGATGAAAGCGGCAATAGTTTTCAAGCGGGCATTCAAATGCGGATTGCTGGTCATATCGGATTGCAACTGCAATACCGCACGCCCCGTATGGGAACGAGTTATTTTTTTTCCAGTAAATATCCTATGTATCTCTCTGTGATCAATGGTGGGAACGAAATATACCTGACGCTTGTACGCAGTTATTTATCAAGTATCAGCACCGAGATCCGCTATTACCTGATGCCGGACAAAGATCTCTCCCCTTACCTCGGACTCGGTATCGAATTGGCGATCATGAACGTCGATGAACATCATCCTACTTCCTGGATCCCTCTCTATAATTTTCGATTGATTCCGGATGAGTATTTTACGGACCTGGGAACGAAGCTTTTAGGCGGACTGATCTTACCCGCGGGCATGATGGTCAATCTTAGTGACCATGTGTCCATCGATCTTGGCCTCAACTACACCTTCATGCACATCAAGCAATGGGATGCCGCCGGCGATATCCCGGTCGAGCAAGATATGGGAGGATTGTATCTGTTGGTTGGGGTTTTGATAGTGATTTGATTGAGATAGATTAATTATGATTATTCACGATATATCAGGAATTTTAAGACCCTCTTTTGCCTTTATTCATGCGGATTTGAAAGCGGGACCCACCTTCGCCAAGGCTTCGGTGAATTATCCCCGCTGCTTATCCTAATAAATGTCCAAGCTTGAAAAAAACTCGTATAATGCAAAAGATCCATCATCTGACGGATCCATGGCAGCGGGGAGAACGGCGGTCAAGCCAAACTCTGCTAACTTATTGTTTTAAATTGAGTAAGGGGTGATTACTGGTTTTCAGATCACATGGATTATTACTGAACATAGCTTGACAATATTTTTTATTATTCTTAATATTTATCAACATATAAGAAACTCAAACTTTCTGTGATCAAATATGAAACGAGCTATTAATATTTTATCTTTAATTCCATTTCTGATCATTCTTTCCTGTACACCGGATCTACCGGAAGGTCCAAGTGTGAATAAAATATTCAGTCTGGATGGTTCGATATACGAAACAGATCTTGATTACCCTTACTTTTATGTTGCCGCTTATACAGATGGTTTCTGGCGGATCGACCTTAGCAGTGACGAACATACAGCTATTGAATTAGCTCTTCTAGATAGCAGTCAAAATATCACTCAAGCCAATTATATTGATGCCCACGGCAATGAAGTAATAGCATTAACTGAGAATAATGTCTGGAGAAGCATCAGCTACGGGAATGTATGGTATCGTTCTGAGATCGGAATTGATCAGATATTCTATCCTCAAGCGCTTTCACGTTCACCCTTTAATCCATCAAAATTGTTTCTCGTAAATCAGGGGGATGCAATGTATTCATCTTCCAATTGGGGAGAATCCTGGAAAAAAGGAACAGAATCAGGATCTTCAGGTTATTATTATAGTTATTGGGATCCTTTTAGACCAGGTGATATTTGGCTTGAAGGTATGCTTTCAATCGGTGAGCAATTTATTGTGTGTGTTGAAAATTATGGAGCATCTGAAAAAGAAGTCAATGTGCCACAATATAATGAAATTGCTTGGTTCACTTCCATGTGGTTTGATTCGACGTCAATTTATATGCGAACGGGGGATAGTAATGGAAGATATGTTATGAAATCAGATGACGGCGGATATAGCTGGGATGAAATGACAACGGGGATACCGGATACATCAAGAATTAACAGCATTTTTCAAAATCCAATTCAACCAAGCACTCTATATCTGACAAATAATTATCATGATATAATCTATTGTTCAACAGATACCTTAAGATCCATATTTGAAATTGTAAGATTTGAATTTGCAAATGAGCGTGAAAATATCATAAAAATATATTATGAACCCGCCTTAAATTCTTTAATCGTGGTTACTCTCTATGGTATTTATGAAGTTTCGCTTGATGAGATAGAATAATATTCTTTTTCGGAACGTTCATGCCGTGTCCGGCGAAGTTTAACGAAGACGGTACCCTCTTCTCTACATCTCCTCCTCTCCCATTCTCCCCTTCCAGCTTTTCTTCAGGAAAAGCAAAAATCCGCGTTTAGCGGGTTTTCTAAAGCGGGATCTGGTCTTCGTCCACCTACGTCCGCATTCGCGTACTTCGGCACATTACGCCGGATTATCCCCGCTGCTTATCTCATAAATGTCCGGGCTTGAAAAAATCTCTATAATGCAAAAGATCCGTCATCTGACGGATCCATGGCAGCGGGACTGACGAGACTCGAACTCG
>JAGLUM010000392.1 GCA_023134755.1 Fidelibacterota bacterium
CGCGGCAAAATACCCTATTCCCTTGTTGCCAGATGCTACAATTTTTAAGCATGGCGGTCACACGAATCAACTTTCCCTCACTATTCCGGCCATGGATCGCTACCGGGTACGATCACTGGAAAAGATCCTAAAAACAGAGCCTCTCACAGAGACACAAAGAAATGCTTTGTTGCACGTACTTATTCAGAAATTGACTTATTTGCGCGATGGTGCTTTACGGCGAGGGATGGATGTGTCGGGGTATGCTCAGAAGCTCAAACATTATCAATAAAAACTTGCCTCAAGTTTTTTCAGTAATTTCAATAGCTAAATTCAGTACATATCGCTTAAACACTAAGGAAAGAAAAAAACTTGCCTCAAGTTTTTGAAATAAATCTGTGTTTCTAGTCACAAAAATACATGATAAATGTAATTTTTAACTAATAATTTACTAAAAATCTTGAGTCAAGATATTAAGACCATTTCCAGTTTAGGATTTCCGGCATGTCCTTGCCATTTTTGTTGATATGTTGCGTATGCTCGACAAGCTTGTCTTCCAGCATATGCTTTAGTGCGGCACCGGCAAGCCCCAGCTGCGGTACACGTTTTATCACATCCATAGCGAGGTGAAAGCGGTCAAGTTCGTTCAGAACCATCATATCAAAGGTTGTTGTAATAGTACCTTCTTCCTTATAACCGCGAACATGCATGTTTTCGTGGTTGTTGCGACGGTAAGTCAATCGGTGTATCAACCATGGATATCCATGAAAAGCGAAAACAATCGGTTTATCTTCCGTGAACAGTGAATCGAAGTTACTATCACTCAGTCCATGCGGATGTTCCGTGTCCGGCTGCAGTTTCATCAGATCAACAACATTGACTACACGGATTTTCAGATCCGGCAAATGTTTGCGGAGAATTGAAACAGCGGCAAGGGTTTCAAGAGTGGGTACATCGCCACAGCAAGCCATTACAACATCCGGTTCATCGTGTTGATCATTGCTGGCCCATTCCCACACACCAATTCCTTGAGTGCAATGCGCAATTGCTTGTTCCATGGTCAGCCACTGTGGTGCTTGATATTTGCCTGCAATCACAACATTGACGTAATCTCTGCTTCGCAGACAATGATCCCATACAGACAGCAGACAATTGGCATCAGGTGGTAAGTAAACGCGTATAATTGAAGCTTTTTTATTAACTACATGATCGAGAAAACCAGGATCTTGGTGGGTAAACCCATTATGCGCCTGTTGCCAGACATGCGAGGCAAGTAAATAATTAAGTGATGCAATCGGTTTTCGCCAAGGTAATTCGGCAGTTATTTTCAGCCACTTTGCATGCTGATTGAACATCGAATCAATAATATGAATAAATGCTTCATAACTGGTAAATAGCCCATGACGTCCTGTAAGCAGGTATCCCTCAAGCCAGCCTTCACACTGATGTTCGCTAAGCATTTCCATTACCCGGCCTTCGCTTGCAAGAAACTCATCATTCTTTTCTATACTTGTATTCCATTGACGATTGGTTACTTCAAAAACGGCACTCAAACGGTTGGAGAGTACTTCATCTGGTCCAAATATACGGAAATTTCGCGTGTCCAGATTTAAGGTAACCACCTCGCGAAAAAACTTTCCAAGGATTTCTGTATCGGCAGCGTTAACTGTTCCGGGTGATGGTACCGTAACGGCATAGTCTCGGAAGTTAGGTATAAGCAAATCGCGTAACAGTAGTCCGCCATTTGCGTTCGGATTTGCACCCATACGTCGATCGCCAATCGGAGCAAGCTCGGCCAATTCAAGTTTCAAACGACCATTTTCATCGAAGAGCTCTTCCGGTTTGTAGCTTTTCAACCAGTTTTCAAGCAACTTTAAATGATCAGGATGCTCGGCATTCACTTGCAGCGGAACCTGGTGCGAACGGTAGGTATTTTCAACCTTCAAGCCGTCAACGATTTTGGGCCCGGTCCAACCTTTAGGTGACCGAAGCACGATCATCGGCCAACGCGGTCGTGTTGTATCATTTTTATCACGCGCATCTTTTTGGATTTTCCGGATTTCCAGAACCGCTTTTTCCAGAACACCAGCCATGGCTTGATGCATTGTATCCGGATCGTCACCTTCCACAAAATAGGGTGTCCAGCCGTAACCACGGAACAGTTGATCCAGTTCCTCATGAGTGATACGGGCCAGCAAGGTCGGATTTGCTATTTTATACCCATTGAGATGCAGGATTGGCAAAACGACACCATCGGTAACCGGATTCAAAAATTTATTTGAATGCCATGCGGTAGCAAGCGGACCTGTTTCCGCTTCTCCATCGCCAACAACGCAGGCTGCAATTAGATCCGGATTGTCGAAAACAGCGCCAAATGCATGACTGAGTGAATATCCAAGTTCACCCCCTTCGTGGATCGAGCCGGGGCACTCCGGTGAAACATGGCTTGGTATACCTCCAGGAAAAGAAAATTGGGTAAACAGTTTTCTTAAACCTTCTTCGTCATGTGTGATGTCCGGATATATTTCAGAATAGGTGCCTTCGAGGTAGGTGTTGCTGACCAGTGCCGGACCACCGTGTCCCGGACCGGAAATATAGATCATATCTAGATCATACTGCTTGATGATTCGATTTAAATGTACGTAAATAAAGTTTTGCCCCGGCGTTGTGCCCCAATGACCAAGCAAAGTCGGCTTTATGTGCGCTGGTATCAGCGGTTCTTTCAATAGTGGATTAGCCCAAAGATAGATTTGGGCGACCGACAAATAATTTGAAGCACGCCAGTAGGCGTTCATTTTTTGCAACAATTCGAGTGACAACAGATTTTTTACATTTTTATCTTTCATACCCACGCTCCTTTTAAATACTTCAATGCCTTTTATGGGCAAATTTATGTCCGGACGTAAGATCCGGAACATCACTGGCTATTTTTTCAATAATCACTTTTTTGCCAGTCAGGATAATGCGAACTGTCAACGCATTCTCTCTGATACTAATCCAAAAAAGTCCATGATCCAATACGGTAAATGAAAATCGATATCCTTGGAAAACAAGGAATGTTTTCCACCATGCTGAAGATCATCACCGGGATCAATAAGCAACAAGTGATTGGTTCTTGCAATATTCATGCGCAATAATACCGTTTCACCAGCTTTATCATAGCGCAATACGGACAAATAAGGATTTCCCCAATAATTATCGATCTGTGTATATGTGCTACTGTCCAAATCATGTTTTTCGGTCCACTGTTCCATGAGCCGATCCACATTTTCTGGCCAAACGATCATGTCGCGTTCGCCATGGATGATCGCAAGGCGGGGGATATGCGACCGTGTGATTAGTTGTTCACCATGCATCACGGAAGGAGCCGCAATGAGTGCGCCTGCCTCAAAAAGATCCGGATAAGCATTGAGCATGACATTTGCCATAGCGCCGCCGGCAGACATGCCGATGATATATATTTGCAAGTTATCAATATTCCAGGTGTCCTGCATATGATCGATCATTTGTCGGATGGATGCTGTTTCGCCTTGACCCTTCATCATTTTTTTCGGTCGGTAAAAACTGAAAACGGTGAGCAGATTATTATAAAGAGGCTGATCCGGATACACGATCATAAATCCCAGCGAATCCGCCAACTTGTTCCAACCCCCGCTATGGCTCAGCGCTTTTGCGCTCTGCCAGCTTCCGTGCAATACCATAACCAGAGGACAAGGAGCATGCGTATCTAATGTTTCAGGAATATACTGGAACATGCGCAGGTGACCGGGATTATCGCCGAATTGTTTAACCCGCTCGATCTTCTGTCCGAACATCAACGAACAGCAAAAAAGCAAAAGTAAAAAGTAGGATATTTTTTTCATTGATGTCTCCCAAAGCGGACTCTAATTCAGATCAGTTCATCTTAAGGGAATTTTTGAATTATCATATAACAAAACTATTGAAAAAAACCTTGCCAATCAAAGAATAAATTATATATTGTTGTGTAATATAATAAAAACCAGAGAATAATTTATTATGTGCGAGTAAGGCAGGTTAAAGATGTATTTGGCAGAAAAATTTTAGAAAGATATAAAATGAAAAAGAAGAAATATACTGTAATTGGAGCTGGAAATGGAGGATTGGTAACTGCAGGGTATATTTTTTTAGAAGGATACGATGTTTCTTTATACAACAGATCTGAAAATCGAATTAAACGCATCAGAGAAAATGGATACAATTTAAAATTCGGTAATTTAATTAATAAAATAAAGCCGGATTATGTGGGCACTAACCTATCAAAAGCAGTATCTGACAGTGATGTTATAATTATTGTTATAACTTCAAACGGACATGAAGATATTGCCCAAAAAATTGCTCCTTATTTAATAGATGGTCAAATAATTTTACTTGTTCCTGGCAGAACATGTGGGGTTTTATTGTTTAGCCAAACATTAAACAGAGTAGGATGTAAGGCAAATGTTATTATCGCCGAGGCAAATACTTTGTTTTTTGCGGCAAGACTTATAGAACCCTGTATGATAGAAATTAAAGGAATTAAAATAAATGTTTCTGTGTCTGCATTACATTCTTGCGATACCGATTATGTAATTAATATTCTTGCTGATGTTTTTCCAAATCTAACCAAAGCAGATTCATTTTTAGACACAAGTTTTAG
>JAGLUM010000393.1 GCA_023134755.1 Fidelibacterota bacterium
AAAATGTATAATTGCAAAAAACAAGGTCGATGAATCGAAAAAAAAAGAATTTAGAGTTACGGATTACCAGTCTGCTTGCCAGACCCCGAAATTTCAGGGGAAGACAGGATGTGTTCGACTCCTTCAGGGTTCTTCTTATCAATCATCTGTCACCAGTTACCAGTGTCACCAGCCTGCCCTGCATAGCCCCGATCCTTCGGGGGCGTAGCAGGGTCACCAGTTACGGTTTCAAGCGAACCATTGTACGCGGCCACGGAATGCATTCACGAATATGGTGCGTACCGCAAATCCAGCCGATAGTGCGTTCCAGTCCAAGTCCAAATCCTGAATGCGGTACTGAACCGTAGCGACGGATATCCAGAAACCATTCAAAATCTTCTTTGGGCAATTTTTCTTTTTCGATACGTTTAAGCAGGACATTAATATCTTCTTCGCGCTGACTTCCGCCGATAATTTCGCCATGGCCTTCCGGGGCGATCATATCGACACCCAAAACATAGCGTTCATCTTCGGGATCGCGTTTCATATAAAAAGCTTTTAAGGTTGCCGGCCATCGCCAGATCATTACCGGACTGTCGAATTCTTCGGCAATGGCAGTTTCTTGCGGTGCACCAAAATCCTCCCCCCATTCAATCTTATAATCTTTTTCCCTTAAAATTTCAAGTGCTTCGTCGTAGGTTATGCGTGGGAAAGGTGTCTTCACGCCTTCAAGTTTGGATATATCACGTCCTAATATTTCTAATTCACGCCGGCAGTTTTTCAACGCATGCTGTATAAGGTAGTTGACAAATTCTTCCGCCAGATCCATGTCATCATGGATATCAAAAAATGCCATTTCAGGTTCAATCATCCAAAATTCCGTCAGATGTCTGCGGGTCTTCGATTTTTCTGCACGAAAACAGGGTCCGAAACAGTAGGTGCGGTTCAGCGCCATGACAGCAGCCTCACTGTATAATTGTCCGGACTGTGTCAGGTAGGCCTTACGATCGAAATATTTTGTTTCAAATAAGGTTGTGCTGCCCTCTGCTGCATTGGGTGTAAACATGGGCGAATCTACTAGGGTAAAATCCCGCTCATTAAAGAAATCACGGGATGCCTGTTCAATTTCAGCACGAATCTTCATGATGGCAAATGGTGCTTTGGACCGCAACCACAAATGCCGCTTATCCATTAAAAAATCCACTCCATGATCTTTCAGTGCAATGGGATATTCTTCCGCGATATGAATAACTTCGATATCTTTTACCAGCAATTCATAACCAATATCCTGACGGGGCGCTTCCTGCACAATACCGGTAACAGAAATAGATGATTCCTGAGTCAGGGTTGATTTCAGATCAAATATTTTTTCAGTTACTTCATTTTTCAATACCACACATTGTATAAATTCGGTACCGTCACGGAAAATCAGAAACCATATTTTGCCGCTTTTACGAATATTATAGATCCATCCTTTAAGGGTAACCTCTTTATTCAGATGTTTAGAAATATATTTTGCTAATATATAATCCGCCATATGGATTCCTTTTTCGTTATTCATTCCCAAATTCAGGCATAAAATTAAGATTTTTACTTGCCTTATCAAATAAAAAACTCATAACTTTCTCTCTAATCAATTATGGAGAAAATATGTCTCATTTTCGTAAAATAACGGTACGGAATGAAGTACCGGAAGAATTAAAAGAATTAAAAGATTTCAGTTATAATTTATGGTGGGGCTGGCAGCCCAAGGCTCTTAAGCTTTTTCGCCAGTTATCCGTCAGTTTATGGCATGAAGTTGAACATAATCCTTTAAAACTTTTAAAACATATCAGTCAGAAAGAGCTTAACGAAAAAAGTAATGATCCGGCTTTTATTTCATTATTTCATGAGGTAATGGATGATTTTGATTACTACATGACACGCAAGGACACATGGTTCAATAAGAATTATAAGGATAAAAAAGATTTTCAGGTTGCCTATTTCAGTGCGGAATTTGGTATTCATGAATCGGTGCCTGTATATTCCGGGGGACTGGGTATTCTAGCCGGCGATCACTGCAAATCCGCCAGTGATCTGGGAGTTCCGCTGGTGGGTGTCGGCATGATGTATAAGCAGGGATATTTTATTCAGCGCATTGATGCGGACGGGAAACAGGAAAATATTTTTCCCACCTATGATTTTGAAGAAATTCCCGTAATCTTAGTACGGGATGCTAAAGGAAAGCCTATAACTGTTTCAGCAACCTTTCCCGGACGCAGTATTTACGCCCAAATTTGGAAAATGCAGGCCGGACGTACATCCATTTATCTTTTAGATACAGATATTCCGGAAAATTTACCGGAGGATCGTATTGTTACATCCCAGTTATATGGCGGTGATCAAAATATGCGGATAACACAGGAAATTCTACTGGGTATCGGAGGTATCCGCGCGTTGCGTGCTTTAGGTATTAAACCCAGTGTTTATCATATGAATGAAGGCCATTCTGCCTTTCTTGGTTTAGAGTTGATCCGTGAACACATTGCAGAAGGCAAATCAATAAACGTAGCCAAAGAGCTGGTTTCCTCACAATGTGTATTCACTACTCACACCCCTGTTCCGGCAGGTAATGACGCCTTTGACGAAAATATGATGCGCAATTATTTCGGCGGACATTTTGAGCAATATGGCGTATCCTGGGATGAATTTTATGATATTGGACGCGATGTAAGTACTAATCTGTTCAGTATGACAGCACTGGCATTTAGCTGCGCAAAAAGTTTAAACGGCGTCAGCGAACTGCATGGGGACGTTAGCCGTAAAATGTGGAATGAAGTCTGGAAAGACATTCCTGCTTTTGAAGTTCCCATCACTCATATCACCAACGGTGTCCACACTGAGACCTGGATGGCAAAAGATTTCTGGAAATTATACGAAACATATCTGGGAGATAACTGGCAGGACCATGTAGATGATGTAAAATGCTGGGAAAAGGTGAATGATCTTCCTGCTAAAATACTTTGGGAGGCTCATTACACACGTAAACAGCGTCTGGCAGAGGTAGTAAAATCCCGTATCCGCAGCCGTAACGAACGCAACGGTATTCCTTCACACATCAGTGATAAAATTTGTTCAAATTTAAATCCGAATGCTCTGTTTATCGGATTTGCCCGCCGTTTTGCCAGCTATAAGCGCGCAACCCTGATCTTTCATGATGAAGAGCGCTTAAAACGTATTTTGAATAACAAAGAAAAACCGGTCGTGCTATTCTTTGCGGGTAAAGCCCATCCGGCTGACCGTCCGGGTCAGGAGTTGATTCGCCAGATCTATAAAATGTCCATGAAAGAGGAATATCTCGGTAAAATTATTCTTCTGGAAAATTACAATATGTCCCTTGCCCGTTATCTGGTATCCGGTGTAGATGTTTGGCTGAATAATCCCCGCCGTCCCCGGGAAGCCAGCGGCACATCCGGAGAAAAAGTCCCAATTAATGGCGGCATTAATTTCTCCGTTCTTGACGGTTGGTGGCGTGAAAGTTACAACGGAAAAAACGGCTGGTCAATCGGTGAAGAAAAGAAATATGATCATTTAGATATCCAGGACCGTGAAGACGCGAACAGTTTGTATTACACATTGGAAAACTCCATTATCCCGGAATATTATGAAATCCAGGATGAGGGATTTTCACAAGCCTGGGTAAACCGCATGAAAGAATCGATGAAATCCGTGGTTCCTTTATTCAGTACAGCCCGTATGGTAAAAGATTATGTCAACAAACTTTATATTCCTACCTTTGAATACGCGAAAAAAATGACTGACAATAATAAAGCCGGCGCGATCGAATTAGCTGCATGGAAAGAAAAAGTCCGTGCCGCATGGAACCAGATCTGGATCACTGAGATCAACCCTGTCGATGATTTTACCAATGAACTGAATATTACTCTGAACGCGGATATTGATCTGGATGGCCTAATGCCCGACGATGTGGTGGTTGAAGCCTGTTTGGTCCGGGAGGGATTTGAAGATCAGGTCCCTATTGCTCTTACAGCATTGCATTGTAAAAAATCAGACAGCGGAAATCGCTATCACTACTCCGGAGAACTACAAATTCCTAAAGGTGGAAAATACGAATATGGTATCCGCGTCCGCCCCGTTCATCCTTTACTGAAATCACCGTTCGAGCCGCGCTTGATTCGATGGATGGAAGTATAGGTAAGAAGTTATGAGTTATGAGTTATGAGTTAGAAGATAGAATAAAGAAAAGAGAAAATTAAGAATAAGAGAAGATAAAACAGTTCATAGGAATATGAGCTGTTTTTTTATGCATGCATTTTTTAATTTTAAATCAGGAAAATCTTTATTAAACTATATCCGTTATCTTGTAGGAGGGAAACACATGAGAAAACGTTATAACGGAAGCCCAATTAAGACCATTAAGGCCATTAATCGGTTTTTTCCATACATTATGCCACGGCGTTGTGATTCGGTTGTCTATGTTAATATAGACATTGAAATGGATAATGCATTGGCATACCTTAAGAAGTTTAATGAAGGTAAACCCAAAGAAGAGCATATCAAGATCTTTGATCTCTATCTTGCAGCTATTCACCGTATATATTTGGAACGTCCACGTTTAAACCGTTTTATTATTGGCCGCACCTATTATCAACGCAATGAACATGTATATTTTTTCGTTTCCAAGCGTGACATAAGTTTTGATGCTGAGGAACGGACTATCGGATTAAAATTGGGACCGAGAGATGGACTGTTTGAAGTGCATAAAAAAGCCCGGGCTGAGATTAAGGAATCAAAAACCGGGAAATCAGAAAAAAGCGATGAAAAAGCGGTTGAAGTCCTGATGAAGTTCCCACGTTGGTTTATAAAAGCCTTTTCCAGTTTGATGTTTCGTCTGGATCAAAATAACCGCATGCCAAAAGAGCTGGCAGAGACTGACAGTATGCATGGTTCTGCCTACATCACGAATCTTGGCAGTTTTGGTGTTACAACACCTCCCTATCACCACCTCTATGAATT
>JAGLUM010000394.1 GCA_023134755.1 Fidelibacterota bacterium
TTAGAATAAAAAGGAAAAGTACTATCTGAAATTTAGGTTTAATAGTAAAAATGGGTATGAACTCTCAATAGTTCTTTGAATAACAGCAGTATACCAGATATTTTAATTTAATGTCCCCGAAAAGGTAAAAATTGTTAGTTTAGCATAAATATAATTATAATAAACGAATTAATCTTTTTTTGTTACTTTATTATACACAAATTATGCTTCCTTACTTTTCTTTGCTTATCCGACCCAAAAACTTCAGGGTAGAGGAAACGCACAAAAACTAAATGCGAGAAATATATTAAATAAAGAAGAACCCTGTAGGGGTTCAACAATTATAGAAATTGATTGTATATTATTCCCCCAACCCCAGCGGGGTTGAACAAATTTCTCCTTACTTTTCTTTGCTTGTACAAAGAAAAGTAACAAAAGAAATACCGCCGCGTACCTTTTGCTGCTAAAAATCGTTTTCAAACCCTAAAGTGCAGAAACTCCTCGCAATGCTCGTCATAAAGACCGCACTTTTTTACGGGTTTTTATCCGATTTTCTTCACGCGCAAAAGCTAAATGCGGCAGTAAAATATAATCTAACTTATAAAATAATGACATCTACTTTAAATTAATATTATATCAATAATATTAACCTGTTTTTTTAAAATAGTCTCACAAAATTACCGTTATACTAAAATTGACTAATAAAAATCTTAAAAATAGCTGGGGAATTTTGCTATAATATAGTTAGTGAAAATATTGTTGGGAATGTAGGTTATTCGTCTGCTTGTTCAAGTACTATAAGTTTTGATTCGATACCGGAAATGACACCAACCTTTCGGCCCAGTTCAGCATTTTCTTTATCGGAACCGCAGAGTTCCAAAAATAAGAATCCGGTTTCACTGCAATTTTCCATTACTCCCGCATGCAATCCAAGACGGGTCTTGATCAGGCATCCCCATGCGGTAAGAACTTTTTGTAAATTGACCGCAGTCTCTTTACGTTTTCCGATCAATACCAATAAAACGGTCTTTTTCATAGTAGTCTCCTATGTTATAATTTTATTTCATTTAATACAGTATCGCAAAGCAGTTGTACAGATAGCTGTACATGCTTAGTAAATATATCTATGGTTTCCTTATCTGCATTATCGGTTGTTACCTTGATAGCAGACATTTTTATACCTGCCTGCGCAGCAATATGTGCAAGGGTAAAACATTCCATATCTACTAATTGTGCTCCTGTCTGTTGAAATATTTGATGTTTTTCTTTTATGCTGATTACCGGGTACGCAGCGCTGGCGCAGATCGCAGTCGGTAAAATTTTTCCTGTGGCCAAAGTCTCATATTCGTTTGTCTTCACTTGATAACAATCGCTGATAGAATAAACCGCTTTCACCGGCAAATGATCATCAAGAATACCCGCAGTCCCAAAATTGAGAATCCGATCGGGGTGATGTTGTTCTAAATAGCGTAACAGACTTCGTTTCGCCATAATAGGACCGACTCCGGTAATGAGCAAATCGATATAATCCGTGCGATATAACCCGGTTTTTTTACTATATTTTTCTACGGGTTGTGCGTTTAAAGCGGATAATAATGGTGCCATTTCTATTGGCAGGGCACTGACTAATAACATAGTAAAATCTAATATTAAAAAGGCATAAATGGAAGATATAACTGCTTATTTCCTGTTTGGTATTTGTATTTTCTTCCCCTAAATTTTAAGATGAAATTATCTAAATGTATAATACTAGTATGCTTGTTGCTGCCTACTCTCCGTGCACCGGCTGCAGATACGTTGCAGATCGCTCCTTGTGATGAAGCAATAATGAACCTCTTTGGTGATATCATTACCTTGTCACGCCGTGAGGGAAGCTTGCAGTGTTATGTTGACAATCAACTTGTATATGTTTTTTCCGGCAAAGGATTAAGCAATAAACTGATCCTGCAGGAGCCGTTGCGACCGATATTGGATGAACCCGATAAAATTTATGTCTTGGATGTTGCTACCGCTCGAATTGTTGCCTGGGACCGTTTTCTGAATGTACATACCACGACTCCCTTACATGACGATATTATTTCACCGACCGAATTCACCGTAACATCTGAACACGACTGGCTGATCTATGATAACTTTTATAATCACATTCTGCAAATTCATCCCAACGAGCATTTCCCATATCGCTGGGGTGATAAGCCTGTTTCAGGAGATATACATTTATATACTATAGGTCATTATGTATTACTGTATCTGAAAGATTACCGCCAGTTGCGCATTTGCGATAATAACGGAACCACACTAGGTGAATATATGCTACCGGATTCTCTGAATGTCCTGCGCGTACTTCCTCTGGATCTGCAGTCTATTGGACTCGTATGTGAAAACGGAGTATATCTCTGGAAACCTAACGAGAAAAGCTGTCGTTACCTCAGCATAATGCAGGATGTCATCTTTATGCATGCCGAAAAATCATCCTACATATTAATTAGCCGCCAGGGAACAATCATTACAATTCCATGATACATACATACTACACATTCCCATCAATAAGAACCTGCGGTTTTATTCTGCTTTTTTGGATCAGTCTGTGTTCTGCAGGCGAACAGCATGACCGCATTATATTGCAGCCCGGACAAACAGTATATCCTCTTAGCCATAAATTGGTTGTTGTCGACTCTGTTTCAGGTACCGAAAATATGAACTATCTTATTGATGATCTTTATGGTAGACTCATTGTGCTACAGCCGCCACGGACATCGGATACCCTTGACATTTATTATCATTTCAGCAATATATCTGCTCCCAAAAAAATGGGGCTGGGAATCGGCAGTATTTCAACATGGTTCCCCGAAGAAAATACCCGGGTCATTCCGGC
>JAGLUM010000395.1 GCA_023134755.1 Fidelibacterota bacterium
CAGTTTTTGATTCCCATATTATGGGCGGAATAGCAGAATTAGATTATAAACCTTCTTCGGTCAATCTTTGCAATACGATCTCATGTTATCCTGAACTATTTCATGATGAGATGGATGTGAAACCTGTTTATGATAAGTCGCCCCGATACTCATTAATTGAGCGCTATTATGATAAAGATATTAATGTAGATCTTATTCGTCATCAAAAGCTTGAGGATGCCAGTGACTTTATGAATGAAGCCGTTGAAGTTAATAATACCGTCAATACAAATTGTGTCAAATTTTCCCGTAACGGTTGGATAAACTGGCAGCGCGCACATTTGTGCAAATCTATTATATTTAATGAAAACGGTTTTGATGTAAACTATCAAATAAAAAATAATGGTATTGCGGCTATTGATTTTTGGTTCGGTCCGGAGTTTAATTTCTCAGTAAACGGCGGGGAATGGGAAAAACGTTATTATTCAGAACCGAAAGAACTAAAGAATAAAACATTAGAATATGTGTCCGATACGGATTCCGTAGAAAAATTAGTGATAAAAAATACAGCTGAGGGTTATCAAATCAGTTTGTCTAGTCCGGAAGCAGCACGTGTAATGACCTATCCAAATATTATTCCGGTTTTATCACCTGAGGGCGTTGAAAATATTTTCCAAAACGTAGTATTAAATTATTTTTGGAAAATCCATATAAAACCCCGCTGTAAAAAAGAAATCACACTTTCTGTAGAAATATCATCTTGTAAATAAAGTTTAGAAAATGGAAGATAGGAAGTTGAGAAGATAAGAAGTTAAGAAAATCAACAAATTAACCCTTCTTCTTCACCGTTCATGACTCACGCTCTTATTTCTTCGACCATTCGGGAATCATTCTGCCACCGGCAGAATAAACTACCCGAAAGGTCATTTCTTTTTTTTCTCTACCTTAACTTATAAGAAGACAAAAAAGACCTTCCGGCTTGAGTTCGAACGTAGAGAGGACATGCCGGATGGTCGAAAAGTCGAGTTGTTGAGAGGTTGAGAAAATAAGGCAATCACCCATCACCGGTTTTATCATTTTTTTGTGTTTTTGATCTCTTTGTGTACTTTCCCGCTTCGCCCAGAGGGGTCGGGGCTTCGCAGGACAAGTGTGTGAGGGGGAAGACAGGAAATAAAAAACCCGACCATCAGATCGGGCGGGTTCTTCATATTCAGATAAGATTATCTGTTCGCAATGCGTGCAAGTCGTTTAAGTCTGCGTTCTGCTTTGGCTTTACGAATTCGTTTGTCTTGGCTGGGTTTGATAAAATAAGAGTTCTTATTAATATCTTTCATAATCCCGGCTTTTTCAAATTTTTTCTTAAAGCGCCGCAAAGCTCTTTCGAGCGGTTCATCTTTGTAAACGGTGACTTGTACCATGTGCTTTCACCACCTTTCAATGGGTTTGGTTTTTATATCAACCTAAATAAGTTTTAAGTTTTGTACTGCGCGATTTATGACGCAAACGCCGAATCGCTTTTTCTTTTATTTGCCGGACACGTTCACGGGTAAGATTAAATTCTTCACCGATCTCATTCAATGTCAAAGCGTATTCCCGGCCAATTCCAAAATACATTTTTATCACTTCGCGTTCGCGGTCTTTCAGAGTGTAGAGAGCTGTTTGAATTTCTGCCTCTAATGATTCTTCCATCAAATTTTTATCCGGAGATTTCTGGGCACTATCCTGAATAATATCAATCAGAGAATTTTTTTCGCCATCCCTGAACGGAGCATCCAAAGAATGATGACGGCGTGAAATACGTACTGCGTCGGATACTTCCTTGGTCTTTATTCCCAGCTTAGTTGCGAGTTCTTCTTCATTCGGTGTGCGTTCCTGTTCGCCTTCCAGTTCTTCAGCAGCACGGGTGATTTTACTGATAGTTCCGACACGGTTAAGCGGTAAACGAACAATCCGACTGTGCTCCGCAAGGGCCTGTAATATAGATTGACGGATCCACCATACTGCATAGGAAATAAATTTAAAACCACGGGTTTCATCAAAGCGTTCTGCTGCTTTAATGAGTCCAAGATTACCCTCATTGATCAAATCAGTCAGCGGCAATCCTTGTCCCTGATAATCTTTTGCAACACTAACAACGAAACGCAGGTTTGCTTCACAGAGTTTCTTAAGTGCACGGCGGTCACCCTGTTTAACTCTAAACGCAAGATTAATTTCTTCTTCCGGTTTTAAGGGCTCGAAATGTCCAATTTCATCAAGATAACGACTTAATGAACGGTTGGCTTCACTGCTATTCCGTTTTTTTCGTGCAGCTTGATCGGAGTTAATTTTAACCCTGCTCTTTGTTCTTTTTTTCTTTTCAGTGGTTGCCATTCAGGTTCCTTTAAAAATAAATGGAAAAAAGCGAAATAATATAAGATACAAGAGAGTATATATCAAGAATAAAATGCTTTATCACGCGGAGGTGAAGAAGTAAGAAGTAAGCAGTAAAGGATAAACAGTAAAGAGTAAACAGTAAAGAGTAAACAGTAAAGAGTAGGGAACGGTTGCT
>JAGLUM010000396.1 GCA_023134755.1 Fidelibacterota bacterium
ATGAAGCTCTGGAAACTATTGATCGTATACTTGCCAAACAACAGCCGGCGGTTGATGTAGTGAGTGGAGCAACTATCAGTAGCAAATGCATTATGATCGCAACTTATAAGGCCCTACAAATTGAAAATTGACAATGGAGAATTGACAATGGCTTGTCCGGTGAAATCCAGCCCCGATGCTTCGGGGATCGGGATGAAGACGGATGCCTGTTCCTGGGGGACACCTCCTTATGTAGGGGCAACCCCTTGTGGTTGTCCGTTTGGAATTGTTCGCCCGATGTAGATCGTTGTGGTAATATTGTTTGTAGGGACGCAATGCCTTGCGTCTATGGAGATAATGATTGACATGATCGTATATTGATAAACAGTGAATAAAAAAGTTGGGGATTGAAAATTGAAAAATTTGTGGTTTACATGAAGGTGTGATATGGTAACAGAAATGCAGACTGCCAAAATTTTACTTCGTGATCGCATTCGAAACATCAATATAATTAATTTTATAAAAAATTATCCTCCCTGTGATATTATTCTGGAAGGAAATTCTATTTTAGTCCGTGGAATTAGTGACCGTCCATGGGTCTATATCAGCAGTATCACAAAAACAGGATTTTCATCGATTATACGGCATCTCGCTCCGGATGATACGTGTTTTGCCATTTTGGAAGACTGGATGTTGCCATTGCTTACCAAAAATAAAGAAACTGTATGGAGTCTGTCTTGTGATAAGCTCTACCTGCCTGATAGCACACAAGTCTCTCCTATTTCAGCAAATATCAGAGATTTATCAGTGGATGATACCGATTACATTTATACACATTATATGTATAAAACCTTAACATCACCTGAATATATTTCTGAGCGTATTCAACATGGTGCGGCATTGGGAATAGATGTCAATAATACCCTTGCCGCTTGGATGATCACTCACGATGACGGCGCTATGGGTTTTCTGGAAGTGCTTCCGGAATACCGCCGGCGTGGATTTGGACGCGCTCTTACTGCAGCCATGATTTCCCGGCTTCGGCAACAGAAAACCTTGCCATTCGTACATATTGAATCCGATAATATCCCGTCACTTCAATTAGCGAAGCAATTTGGATTTATATTTGACAGACGAATCCATTGGATTGAGCTGGCAGGTTGAACAACTGAAAATTATTCAAATCCATGAAACAATTATTTTAATCTAATCTGACCTTTTCTTGATATTGCGGAATATGGGTATTCCACCCAAGTTCTTCTTTGATCAATTTCTGTAGATTTATACTAGCATCCGGTTCACCGTGTATAATGAAAGTGTTTTTCGGAGCTTTTTTGTATTGCTTCAACCAGCTTAATATTTCCCGATAATCAGCATGAGCAGAAAATTCATTGATCGTTTCAATTTTTGCGGCAGATTTGATTTGCATACCGTGAATTTTAATTTTGTCTTTGCCGTTTTGCAGTGCTCTACCGCGAGTACCTACGGCTTGATAACCGACAAAAACGATAGTATTTTTCGGACTTGGTAAGCGGCGGATCAGATGGTGGAGAATACGACCTCCTGTAAGCATCCCGCTGGCAGAAATAATAATACAGGGATCCTGTGAAGCATTGATGCGTTTGGATGCATCCACACTTTCTGTAAATTCAGTACGGGCAGTCTGGAGTACGTCTATCCCCTGTTCCCGTAGCCTAGCAGCATCTTTATCATATATCTCGGTATGTTTCGCATAAAGCTTGGTTGCCTTAATAGCCATGGGACTGTCTACATAGACCGGCAGCACAGGTATTTCTCCAGCGCTTTCAAGTTCCCGCAGCGTATAAAGTAGTTCCTGAGTACGTCCCACAGAAAATGCCGGGATTACAACAACTCCTCGTCTTTTATATGTATCCTGCACAATACGTTTAATCTCTTCTTCCGGATTTCCTTGATTATGCAAACGCTTACCGTAAGTTGATTCCACTAGCAAATAATCCGTATCCAATATCACAGAAGGATCCTTTAAAATCGGACGTTCATAACGGCCGAGATCACCGGAAAATACAATTTTACGCTCCTGACCGGATTCATCCCAGCGGCCAATAACAAAAGCCGAACCGAGAATGTGACCTGCATCACGAAACGACATCATGATATCCGGACTTGGCCTGAATGGGGTATCGTAAGGTATTCCTTTTAGCAGTTTAATGGTCTGTTTTGCATCTTCCATGCTGTACAAAGGAAGGGCGGGTTTATGTTTACTGGTGCCTCTTTTGTTTGCATATTTTGCGTCTTCTTCTTGCAGATGCGCGGAATCTAACAACATGATTTGTAACAAACCGCGTGTAGCTTCTGTGCAGTATATTGCCTTATTGTATCCCTGTTTTATCAGCCGTGGCAAATAACCTGTATGATCAATATGGGCATGGGTTAAAACGACTGCACCCAGTTCATGAACATTTATCTTCAGGGGCATCCAGTTACGTAAACGTAATTCTTTCAGTCCCTGAAATAGACCACAGTCGACGAGAATACTGCTGTCGCGGTGTTCAAAAAGATACTTGGAACCTGTAACAGTTCCGGTTGCGCCAAGAAATGTAAGTGTTGCCATGGATTTCTCTCTATTTATTTTGGAGATTGAAAATAGTGGGTTAGTGATTCTTTTATTTTATCGGTAAATTGTTTTTTTCCACGATTGTTGAATGCCAGTCCGTTGCTGAAATACCTGTCAATATACAACCCCTTTGATGTTGCATTTAGCATACTTCCCCTAACATCTATCAGTCCTTTTCCGTACATACCCGAATACATGTCAATAAGATCATTAAAATGCGCATTGCTTCGTACACGGAATACATCCAGGTCAAGAGCCCGTGCATAGTTTTTCAGAGCTTCTTCTGTCTGTCCTTCATGTTCATTAATTTTAGCCAAACAGTGGTAATATATCGCGGTTTGTGGTTCCCATGCTTTCAAATCATTGATCCAGCGATCAATGGTAAAACGATCCGCATTATCCACCAACACAGCACATTCCTGTGCAATATCGGCATCTTGCAATTCCTTATCGTCAAAAAAGGAGCGGTAAGGCCGAATCTTGATATTCTCAGGAAGAGAAACTAAAAACAGAGGCTTTTCTGCTTTTTTTATCATGCGTTTCAGATTGCGTTCAAAATAAGATTCTGCTTCAAGATACAGGTCAGATTGATAAGGCACAGCCCATTCATCAATATCTGCAGGCGGAAACTCGGTATGCGAATCTTTTTTTAGATATACAAAACGCTCCAGAATCTGCAAAAACCGATGATTTTTAAGAGTAACGTAGGCAGTTAGCCCCCAGTAATTATCAATATCTTCCATCCACTTGCTTTTTCGCGGAATACCATAAAATTCATTTGCCCCGCTCACAACAACGTAACCGTCCGCATCGTAGCGGTTTAGGCACTTTACCAAACGTACCATGGCAAAACTGTTGGTATAGGGTACTGCTATTTGAATAATATCATAGTACAGACTATCGCTGTCATAAAAATCGGGCAGAATTTGCTTTGTGTTCGCATCCGGAAAATAGGAACACAGGCTCTGATCACCAATCAGAAAAATACGGCGGGTATTATTCGATTTTTTTACCGGGAAACGCTGCGGTAAAATTGGAATATCATTAAACTGTTCAGCTGCTACAAAGCGGCGGTAATATAAGTGATTTAATTCATAATACTGTTTATCTGATGAGGTGGAAAACAGCAAATAAGAGTCCCCAATCCCCCAAAGCCGTAGTCCAAGTTCAAGAAGCACCACAATAAGCAGTGGCGAGAAGCGGAAAAATATACTGTATGCACGTTGTCTAAATGATACTTTCATAATTACATCGGGAACGGCGTACTGCCGGAATTAGCACCTAATACAATAATTAAAAAGATGAGAAAAAGAATAAATAAAGACACTAAAATATAATGATGCCGGTCAAATACAAAATTAATCATTAATTTCAGTAATTCTTTGAATTCATTCATATTTCATTTTCCCTTTCTAATTAAAATATACGTAAATATATCCGCCGTCTGCAATGGTAAAAAAAGGGGAACTTTGGAATAATTTGGCATTTTTACCTGCTTAAAATTATTTATTGTCCTTTTCTAAATTCCTGAGGTTTATTTCTTGCGTTTCAAAAAATACGGCAGAATAAACATATTGGTAATATTTATGGTCATATGGAGTAAAATGACAAAATATATACTTGACCCAAGTATAATGAAAAAACACAGCAGCAGACTGATGATAAATATCCAAAGGGTAGACCAGAATCCTTGTACACCGGCATGCAACAGGCCAAATCCGGCAGAGAGCAGCAGAGCAGACCATATCCATGATGTCCAGATTGGCACAATCGCAATAAAAATAAAGCCCCGGAACATGATTTCTTCTACTGTGGATCCCATAATAGCAATACGTAAAGCCCAGTTTCGTTCTGTTTTATTCCCAGGTAGTATATAATCTGCCCGATGGATCCAGTTGAAAATATTTTTTTTCAGAATATATCCTACTGCAGTATCCAGAAAAAATAATGACCCAGCAATGGCGACTCCCATAACCGGAGCGACAAACATATCCCGAAGTAGAGTATTTGTATAAAATAAAGCATGCAGATTCTGCAGCCAGTTCTCAAGTCCGGAATGTACCCCAGGCGAACGTCCGGTATAATTAACAATTACTATGTAAATAATTGCCATAAGGGCTACCATCACAATCTGTTGGATTATCCCCTTTATATTCCATAATTGATCCGGGGTAATATTGAGTTTATTTTCATTTAAGGGGTCGTTATTCATGGTGTATTCTCGCTTTACTGACCCATTTACAGTCTTTTAGATAATACCGCCAGGGCAATGATACAGCCCTGTGAATTCCTACCCTTGAAGAACAGGCAATCTGTGGATCAGAAATTTCCTTACCTTTCTCAATCCAGCAGGTGCTACCGCATAGATCCAATCCGTTTGCCTCACGATCAATGCCCATCGCTTTACACAGCTTTGCGGGGCCGTTTGTTAAGTTGCTATATTCCTTTGCAGAAAGTGTATCTTTGCCAAAACGCTTGTATGCCATGATATTCTTTCCTTCCAAAGGCTCCAAAGCTCGAATTAGAATGGCATTGCCCTCCCCTTCCGGACCGGTGACAATATTGCAACAATAATGCATACCGTATGTGAAATAGACATATAAATGGCCGCCAGATTCGAACATAACCGCATTGCGTAACGTTTTCCCGCGGTATGAATGCGAAGCGGGGTCTTCATTGTGAGCATAGGCCTCCACCTCAACAATGCGACCTGATAATCGACTGCCATCGGATTGTATTTTTACGAACAGATGACCGAGAAGTTGACGAGCAATCTTTTGTACATCCTGAAAATAAAATGATCTGGGGAACGGATTATTCATAACTTTATTTTATCAAATAATCACGTAAAAAGAAGAGCGCTTCAATATAACTTTGCTCTTTTTTTCCGTAAATTTGATGGATACAAACATCTTTTATGACCGAAATTTTACGGAAATTTTCACGCTCGTAAATATTAGATAAATGTACCTCAACTACAGGGATTGGGATCAATTCAATTGCATCCCGTATCGCGTAACTGTAATGCGTAAAGGCAGCAGGATTAATGATCACTGCATCACATACCTTACGCTGACGGTGTAGAGTTTGAATGATTTTTTCTTCGGAATTGTATTGGTAGATACTGACATCCATATCCAGATCCGTAGCAGTGCAGCGGATTTTTTTGTTCAGTTTATCTAGAGTTAGCGTTCCGTATTGTGCTTTATCACGGTGCCCAAGCATATTCAGGTTGGGTCCGTGTATAATAAGTATTTTAAAATGTTTATTTTGCGGGTTTTTCATTGTACTGTCCCATTTTTTTACATGCTATTTTTCAACCAGATAACAGTTTCACGAATTATCTCTTCGGGCACATCATTAACAATTACGGGGTGTCCGATATCCTCTAAAAGCACAAACTGCGGCTGCTGATTGCGTGTTTTTTTGTCATGGGATAGGGCTGCAAGAACGGCAGCTGTATTCAGGTGTTTCAAATTGCCTTCAAGGGGGATTTTTTTCAATTCATGGATATAAGTATTGGCAATATCCGAATCTAAATAATCTGTTAAGTCACTGATCTTTAAAGCTGCGCACATCCCAATAATGACGGCTTCCCCGTGCGTAAATTTCCCGTATCCCTCACTCTGCTCTATGGCATGGCCAATGGTATGACCGAAATTCAGCAGCATCCGCAGACCGGATTCATGTTCATCTTGTACAACAATATCTACCTTGATCTGTACTGATCTTCGGATCGCTTTGACAATTTTATCCATATCTTTAAGCTGTAGCAATTCATCTATATGTGTCATGCAAAAATCAACAAATGCGGCATCTCTGATAAAGCCATATTTTACCATTTCCCCAAAACCTGATATACGTTCCCGCATTTCCAGGGTTTTTAGAACCATTGGATCAATCAGCACAACCTTAGGCTGGTAGAATGCTCCAATCAGGTTTTTCCCATTTGGATGGTTTACGCCCACTTTACCCCCTACCGATGAATCCACTTGTGAAAGCAAGGTAGTCGGAATTTGAATAAAGGGAATACCACGGTATAATGTTGCTGCCACAAAACCGGCAGTATCACCGACAACCCCGCCGCCCAGAGCAATGATCAGGCAGCTGCGGTCAAATGTATGTTCAATAAGGGTATCATATAATTTTGAAACGGTATCCAGATTTTTTTGGGGTTCACCGGTGGGCATAGGGAAAAATTTTACC
>JAGLUM010000397.1 GCA_023134755.1 Fidelibacterota bacterium
AATGTGCTTATTTGGATGCTGATTTTACAATGAGTTTGCATATTTTAAAAGCTTATCAATATTCTCTTTTTTAGTAAAATCCATGGGGTTTTCATATGCAGCTAACATTCCTATTTCATCTGGTGATTTATTACGATTGTGTTGTATTTTCCATTTAAATAGTGTCATCAAAATCTTATTGGGAAGATTTAATTTATTATAATCGAATCCTCCTCTAAAATAATAAAATTGTATTTTTTCTTGTTCTTCCGGAGTAAAATTATTTTGTTTGATCTCGTCAAATATTTCTTCTCTTTGAGGTGATGCTCCCGTTGTAAAAATGATTATTTTTTTATCCGTTAAAATATGTAGGTTTTTCTTTATAATATTGACACCGCTAATACCAGCAGCGTGTAAACTGCCTCCAAAAATAATCAGGTCATAAATACGTAGTTGATCAATGTTTGTATTTTTGTATTCCAAAAGATCAGCTTTTAATTCTTCGGCAATCCACTCTGCGTACTTCTTTGTAAACCCGGATATAGATTTATAGATCACTACTGTTTTCATTGTATTTCCTCAATTTTTATTATGAACAGATCCGCATTGCGATAAAGATAAAGGTATTGAACTTCTTTTGCATATTTTATCTGACCTTCTGGCGCGGCTTCTTAAGGAGTGGGTTTTATAATAATGAGCGGTTCCGTGTCAAAAAATTCGATCTTCCAGATATATTCAGTATAAGCCTTTTTCACTTTTTTCTTTTTCTTTGCATTATGCTTGAGGACTTTTGCCCCTTGCTCCACAATGACTGTGAGCGTTCCGGATATGTTGACGTCAATTTTCTTTATTTCTTCGATCTCCTCTTTTTTCGCGGTAGCGGTAGAAATACGCAATGTGCCGTCATCCTGTGGATCGATCGCAAAGAATTTTATATCGGAGGACATAAAATAGTAGGTCTCTCCCGCTTTGCCGGTTGTGTCAACAAGCACCTTATAGCGGCCCTCACCTAAATATTTTACCTTTTTATATCCGGGCTCTTTCTTGAACGCCGTTTCCTGTTCCTTCATATCAGCTTCATCTTCTTCTTTCAGTGTCCCGTCCTTAGCCGCGGCAAGCACAAGAAAATGGGTCAAGGTGCCATCGTATGTGAAGGTATAGCTCCCGTCCTTATTTACTTTGATCGTCGTCTCAAAGTCTTCCGGTATCCAACATCCCTGCAGCAGAAAAATGATACCGATAATGACCAGGGAAAACAATATACGGTTATTTTTGATCATGATTTTCTCCTAATTTAACCCGATGTATTGGGATTAAGTGGAACAATCTGTTATGTGTACTTTGTTCTCTTCTTAAAAATACTTGTCCGTCTTTTACAGCTGGAGTCAGAATAATAACTATTCATTAATTTTTTGGTTTTCGCCAAATAAATCGGACATAGCAGGGAAATTCAAAAAGACCAATAGAAGAAATTAAATCAACCAATTCCCAACCCTTTGTGCCTATTTCGTTAAGATGATTGCTAATGTTATTAGAAAGGGGCTTAGAGCAAAACCACTGCTTTACCTCAGTAACTTTATATTCAAACTGTTGATCCATCATAATACCTCCAATTTATACGGTTAAAAATAATATTTTGCGGTTAATTTTTTTCTCATTTAATACATAACATAATTTATTATGTTGCCACTATATTTTTTGATTTACGAACGTATTGTACCAAATACGTGCTTCATTTTCAAGGAAATAGGTGGATATTAATTGACTTGCTGTAAAATGATTGACATAAAATTATTATGCGAAAGCAGTATTGGATGAGATCCTGAACCCAGCCTACGCCAAGGCTACGGCTTGGCAAGCAAATTCAGAATGACTATGTGGGGTTGGCTAACTGACATATGAAGATGGGGGCGCTGTATTAAATGAGACAATACTCCCGATTATATTATTTTTTATGTATATTTTGCTTCAGAATTACTATTGGGAAAGGAATTTTACATGACAGATCATACATTGGATATCATTACCCATCTTCGCGCAAACCGCAATCCGGAAAAAGCCGCCGGAATGAAAGCTTATATGAAACATCAATTTGAATTTCTGGGTCTGCAAAAAGCCGCGCGCGCGGCTCTTACTAATGCTTTCATGAAAGAGAAATGCAAGAATGAGATCATTGATTGGAAATTCGTGGATACATTATGGGATCAACCCGAACGTGAATTTCAGTATCTCGCTTTGAATTACCTGAGCCGCATGCAAAAACAGTTCGAAAAAAAAGATATAAAAAAGTTGGAACAACTCATTATTAGCAAATCCTGGTGGGATACGGTGGATGGTATTGCGCCATTAGTGGGATTTTTAACTATGATGTACACTGAACTTAAAAAAAGTGTGATCAAGCGGTGGATCTATGATGATGATATCTGGTTAAACCGAATATCGATTATCTTTCAGCTCAAATACAAGCAAGATACTGATATCGCGTTTTTAGTAAAGGCGATCCTTGCGAATGCGGGTACCAAGGAATTTTTCCTTAACAAAGCTATCGGCTGGGCCTTGCGGGAATATTCAAAAA
>JAGLUM010000398.1 GCA_023134755.1 Fidelibacterota bacterium
CCAAAAAATCCAGCACTTCCCGGTCAAATACTTCACGTTTATTTCCTTTGGAAGAAATGCAGGCAGTTTCTATCCCATAGCTTTGTGCAATAGCCAGTCCCTTTGCATCCGGGCGGTTTGAAAAAACCAGCACAATGTCACAGACATCGCGTAAAATCCCGGTCCGCGTCTGCTGGAGTATGGCTTCCATATTGCTTCCGCGGCCTGAGATAATTAGTACAACTCGTTTTTTCATTTTTGTGCTTATCGTTTAAATAGATTTTTTAGATAGCCCTTCAGTCCTTTACGGTACCTGTAACGGCTTGTCATTATTTTTTGATCGTTGATCAGGGATGCCAGATTGTATTCCCAGGTAACGGTATTGGTCAGAGTATCTGTACGCATCAAGGGGGCATTGGATTCATAGAGTTTATCAGGAAAATGAATAGTATAAATCCAGGAATATTGCCCAAATACAGCATATTTTAGTACCTTCCCAATTTGATTATCGCTTGTATCAATTGTATCACTCATTGTAATAATACGTTTATAAATATGGTCTCCATTTTCATCGATATCCAAATAAATATGACCAAACCACTCATTGGAAATATTGTTTAATAATAAAATATTATCGAACTCGGCATGAATTTGGATCCAGGTGATCTCATCAATCATGCAGGTATTGCTGGCGGTAACAGTTACTCCTTCTATCGAGTCACAAAGTGATACAATACTTAATTCGGAGATTTCTTCATCATCAATACTAGTATGCGGCGGCAGGCTGATCTCGAACATCATTGTGCCGGAATAATCGTTTTCCAACCAAATTTCTTCACGGTATTCGATACAACCCAGCAGACTGATCAATACGATCCCCAGCATCATAAATGAAAATATTTTTTTCATATTAAACATCTTTTAAGTGTTCAACCCCTTATGTGCAATATCTGTTCTAAATGCCATTTTGTCAAATGAAATTTTTTCAATTTCACGATAACATGTATAAACAGCTTCTTTTAATTCCTTACTGTGGCATACAATATTTATTACCCGACCGCCGGAGGTCAGAATACTATCCCCTTTCCGGTAGGTACCGGCATGAAAGCACAAGGTGCTTTCTGACAGATTTTCTAAGCCGCTTATTGCTTTGTTTTTTTCATACGCTCCCGGATAACCGCCAGAGGTCAAAACAACATCGACATAATACCCGTCATAAAATTCCAGTTCCGTTTCCCCAAGCCTGCCATCGAAACATGTTAATATCAGTTCAAGCAGATCACTTTTTAACGCCGGTAGTATCACTTCGGTTTCCGGATCTCCGAAACGCACATTGTATTCTAAAAGCATGGGACCGTCCTCTGTCAGCATGATCCCAAAATAAATAACGCCTTTATAATTAAATCCTTCCGCTTCAATACCATTTAAGGTCGGTAAAATAATCGTTTCATCAATAGTATTTAAAATGGCTTCAGTTGCAACCGGTGCGGGGCAATATGCTCCCATTCCGCCGGTATTCGGACCTTTATCTCCATCGTAGGCCGCTTTATGGTCCTGGGAGGGAAGCAGGCAGTTTATTGATCTCCCGTCTGTCACGCCGATAATAGATACTTCCTGACCCTGTAATTTTGCTTCTATCAAATATTCAGCTTCGCTGCCATATTTGGATTGGATATCCCGGATAGCTGTGTGAGCTTCATCTTCGGAGTGGCAAACATATACTCCTTTTCCGGCTGCCAGACCGTCAAATTTTACCACTACATTGCCTTTATACTCAGAAATGAGTTTCCCGGGATCATCCCCGCCGGAAAAAGCATGAAAATCCGCTGTGGCAACCCCATGCTTTTTCATGAATATTTTGGACTGAATCTTTGAACCTTCCAGCACTGCAGCACGTTTATCGGGGCCAAACACCATAATACCAGTATTGGCAAAGGCATCAACTATCCCTTCTGTAAGCGGCACCTCGGGTCCGACAATTACTAGAGATACCGACATATCTTTACAAAATGCCTTAACGGCATCAAAATCGGAGATATCAATGGCAACATTATTGGCTGTACCACCGTTCCCGGACAGAACATACACCGTATCAGCTTTCATGGATTGTTGTAATTTCCAGACTAAGGCATGTTCGCGGCCGCCGGATCCCAGTACGGCAATATTCATTTCTACTCCATTAAAATGTTTTATTGATCTCACGAACGACATTATTACAAATTTTATCAGCAATTCCGGTATAGTTTACTGCCCGCAGATCTGATAGTTCTTTTCTGACTTCATCGGAAACTTTCAGCGAGCTAATAAATTTGTTCAGGTCCGCAACAGTTAAAGTATGTCCGCGAGTTATATTTTTCATAATATTATAGGGATTTGTAAATCCTTCCCTGCGCAGGATCGTTTGAATAGGCTCTGCCAGCAATTCCGGATAATTATTTAATTCATTCTCGCAGAATTCAGTATTTACCCTGAGTTTTTTCAACCCCCGCAATGTCTCATCCAGTCCCAGATATGCATGACCCAATGCTACCCCAATATTGCGTTCAACTGTACTGTCTGACAGATCCCGCTGTAAACGCGAGCGTGTCAATTTTGTAGTAAAATGATCCAGTAAAGCATTGGAAATACCTAAATTCCCTTCACTGTTCTCAAAATTGATGGGGTTTACCTTATGCGGCATGGTGGAGGATCCCACCTCGCTATCCTTTGTTTTTTGTTTCATATATCCAAGCATGAGATAGGTCCAGACATCCTCATTCATATCAAGCACGATATTATTTATCATTTTCGAGATGGAGAAATATTCCGCCCAGGTATCATGATCTTCAATCTGTGTGGTTACCGGATTTATATCCAGATCTAAGTTATAGAGAAATTTCTTGGAAAATTCTACCCATTTAATATCAGATGATGCAGAGACAAAGGCAGAATAATTTCCTGTAGCTCCGTTGCACTTTGCACGGAAAGGCAGTTTTTTCAGTGCGCTATACTGACGCAACAGCCGGGATGCAAAGACGGCTAATTCTTTCCCTGCTGTTGTAGGTGATGCCATTTGTCCGTGTGTGTGTGAGGGAAAGGAAATAGATTTCCATTCCGTAATTTTTTTAGCAAGAAAACGCAGTAATATCTGTAATTGCGGAAGCTGCTGTGCATCGCGATATTTTTTTATTAATAAGGTGTATGCAATGTTATTAACATCCTCTGAGGTGAGACCAAAGTGTATCATATTGGGATGTTTTAACTTTAATTCGTTAACTAAATATACTTCACAGGCTTTAACATCGTGATTGAGTATCGCTTCAATGTCTTTTATCTTTTCATAAGCTTCCTGTGTGAAAGATATAGATAGCTGTTCGATACGTTTAATTTCCCGTTTACCGAGTGCCGGGAATATCTTCGTTTGATCAAGTGCCAGAAGATACTGGAGCTCAACCCAGACACGCGCACCCATTAATGCATATTCTGAAAAGTAATCGCCCAGCATTTCGACTCGCTGATGATAGCGGCCATCGAGAGGTGAAATTGCCTTTAACATCTCTTTTCCTTCCGTTTAGTAACCCTTTACCGCGATAGGCCGTGCGACCTATTTCTCCGCGCTAAAATATAATGCAAAGAGATAGGGATTGGAATGTTTTTTTTGAAATTATTATTGCTTATGCACATCTACCTGTTTTCTTTCAAATTCCTTGTTTTTATACATCTTGTGTTGTTTTATCATTCCCCTCCCTATATGTTGTGTGTAAATAATATTTTTTATTTTTGACTTTGTTATAAAATGCTCTTATCTTTGTATTTAGAATTAGAGGGTTATGTGAGAAAAAATATCGGTATTATTTTTATCGCTTTTATGGCGCTGTCAGCATTTTTGTCAGCAAATGATCGTTATCCGGCCGCTTTTCAAAAACCGACAGAATCGGTTGCAGATTATGTGCATTATACGACAGTTGGACAGCTGGGATTGACCGTTACGAATTTTGGTGTTTTGGGTGAAGGGTATAATAATCCAAATCAACCCAGTTGTATGTACAAACAATACCCGGATAATCTCAAAGAACAAATCGAACATATGTCTTATGGTGGTCTTTGGATCGGTGGCAAGATCAATGGCGAAAAACGCGTTAGCACCGCAATTGTTGATGGAGTTTTTGATTACGGTTCTGCGGGATTTGAATTTACGGATAACGGCGATTCCATTTCTGAACGTTCTTCCATTCCAACCTCTCCGGTTTATTCCCCCCATGCAATATCACATCAGGATTTCATGGCTACCTTTCATGATGAAGGGGAAGTTGTGGACCATAAGCCTCTGCATATTCAAGTGGATATTACCAGCTATGCCTGGAATTTCAGTTTTACCGATGCATTTGTCATATTGAATTATCACATCACGAATATCAGTTCATCTACCATTGAAGATGTATTTGTCGGTATTTGGGCAGATGCTGCCGTTGGGAACATGAACTATACCAGTATCTATGAACCTGGTGGTGGATGGAGCTGGTATGATAATTTAAATGGTTTTGATGAGTCTGTTTTTGATCCCATCCCGGATGATGACTTTCAGGGTCTCGATCGAGATATTGCCTATCAGTACGATGAAGACGGTGATAATGGTTACGCGCAGAGTTATATTGGTTTCAGTTTTTTAGGGTCTGAAACGGTTCCCCGTGCGCATTGGGATACTTATTACAATCAATGGATGTGGAATACCTCATCCAATTTATTTTATCCGGAATACTTTCT